>CACNAI010000009.1 GCA_902618335.1 uncultured Prochlorococcus sp.
CAGGATACAACTCGAGATAGCGATTCCATTCTTGTAAAGCAATATTAAATTTTCCACCGGAGCTTAAATCTAATGCATTTTTAAACAAATCCTGTCTCGAGGATAATGAATAGCATGGTTGAATATAAAAAATATTTACAAAAACAAAAATTAATAAAAAACAAACCTTAACTTTTTTAAAAGTTATCATTTTTTGAATCAATGTACTTTTTTCCTAAAGCAGTAAGTAATCTTCCACGAGGAGTTCTCGTGAGGAAACCAATTTGAATTAAATATGGCTCAACTACAAATTCTAACATTGAAGAATCATCACCCAATCCAGCTACGATTGAATCGAGGCCAATTGGAATATTATTATTTTTATTTAAAAAAGACAGATATTTTCTATCTATAGAATCCAATCCTTTTTCATCTATTTGGTAAGAATTTAAAGCTTTTTTAAGTATAAAAGAGGAAATATGATTAGTTTTATTAACAACTTGAGCGTAATCTCTTACTCGTTTTAATAATCTCAAAGCAATTCTTGGAGTTCCTCTAGATATCTTTGCTAAATTATATGATGCTTGATCATCTAAATTAATGTTTATCAGTCGAGAGAAATTAACAATAATTTGTTTTAATTCATCAAGTTTATAAAATTCAATTTTCTGAGAAATACCAAATCTGTCTCTGAGTGGTGAACTTATTGATGCCAATTTAGTTGTCGCACCAATAAGAGTAAACCTGGGAAGATTAATTGTTCTGCAACGAGCGCCTCTATTAGCTCCAATAGTTAAATCTAATCTAAAATCCTCCATCGCAGAATATAGCAACTCTTCAGTTAACCTATTTAACCTATGTATCTCGTCGATAAATAAAATTTCACCTTCTTTTAATCCAAGCAGTAACCCAATAATATCTCTAGGTCTTTCAAATGCGGGTGCAGTAGCTATCCTGCACTTAGTATTCATTTCATTGGCTATCAAAAAAGCAAGGGAAGTCTTCCCCAAACCAGGCTGTCCATATAAAAGAATATGCTCCAAAGGTTCTTTCCTATAAATTGAAGCATCAATAGCTATTTTTAAAGAAGATTTAAGTTGTTCTTGGCCAATAAATTCTTCGAATGTAGCAGGACGAGCTAAGTTCAGATTATTATTTCTTTTTTCTTCTGAAAGGATTGTTGAATCAACTAACCTAAGCTCTTTTTTCTGAAGAGGAAATTCATTATCGCCTATATTGGAGGAAATTATTGCCATAATGAAAGGTTAATTGCAATTGTTCTGAGTAGAAAGATTTTTATCAACTAAAATGGCAAAACATTCAAGCAAAATTCAAAAAAATACTCAAAAAGAAAAAAATTTTAAACGCCTAGCTGAGAATAGATATGCAAAATTTCAGTATGCGATATCTGAAACAATCGAAGCTGGAATTGAACTTTTAGGGACTGAAGTCAAATCTATTAGAAACGGAAAAGCAAATTTAAAAGATGGTTACTGTACATTCAGGGATGGTGAGATTTTATTATTAAATGTCCACATTTCACCACATAAAAATGTGGGATCTTTTTTTAATCATGATCCCTTAAGAAATAGAAAGTTACTACTTCATAAAAAAGAAATAATAAAACTGAAATCTAATACTGAAAAAAAAGGAATGACTATTGTTCCATTATCTCTTTATTTAAAAGGCTCATGGATAAAATTAACTATTGGAGTAGGTAAAGGGAAAAAATTGCATGACAAACGACAAGATGAAAAACAAAAAAGTATGAGAAAAGAAATCAACTCTGCATTAAAAAGATAAAATATCGTTCTAAATTAAAATTATGAATCTAAACTTACTGAACTTGGTGGGGGAGAAGGATCTGGATCTGCAATTAACATATGCTGCAAAACAGTTTCAGGTCTCTCACTATCTCTCCAGCGAATTTTGTACGCAGGCATTTTTGTACCCCTGCTTGTAGTTTGCTCTACTGGTTCCATAACCCATCCTCTTCTTGATCTGCCTTGAGGATTTCTTTTCACTACTGCATCCGCATGTTTGAAACGGAAACCAACACGTTCACCACTCATTTAAAAATTTCGTATTGGATTAATTTTTTTATTTTACTTCATTTAAGGGTAATTTTTCATTTTTGTTTGAAGTTATTTCTGGTTTTAACAATGGGAAGGGTATTACATCTCTAATTGATGGACTATCAGTAATTAACATTATAAGTCTATCAATTCCTATACCTAAACCTCCAGTAGGAGGCATACCAATCTCTAAAGCATTTAAAAAATCTTCATCTACACAATGAGCCTCAAAATCTCCTTTATCTCTTAGAGATTGTTGTAATTGCATTCTTTCTCTTTGATCTACTGGATCTATCAACTCACTAAAAGCGTTTGCTAGCTCTCGACCAACAATAAATAATTCAAATCTTTGAACCAATTCTTTATTTTCTTGATGAGGCCTAGCTAAAGGAGAAATTTCAACAGGATAATCTATTACAAAAGTAGGTTCTATAAGTTCTGACTCTACTTTTTGCTCGAAAACTTCATTTAAAAGTCTACCCAATGTATTTACTTTAGGAGAAAATTCAACATTTATACTTTTAACGACCTTTTGGGCTTCTTGAAAGTCTCCACTAAAAGAATCAAAATCGATGCCTGTATATTTTTTAACTATATCTTTCATGGATATTCTTAACCAAGGTTTAGAAAAATCAATTACTTTATTTTGATAGTTAATAGTTAAAGAGCCACAAGCATCAGCCAAGATATCTTTAATCAGTTCTTCCGTTAAATTCATCATATCAACGTAGTTAGAAAAAGCCTGATAAATTTCAACTGAAGTAAATTCAGGATTATGCTTTGTACTTATTCCTTCATTACGAAAAATTCTACCCAGTTCATAAACTTTCTCAAATCCCCCAACAACCATTCTTTTTAAATGTAATTCTGTAGCTATTCTTAGGTACAAAGGAATATCTAATGTATTGTGATGAGTAATAAATGGTCTTGCTTCTGCTCCACCAGCTTCAGATTGCAGAATTGGAGTCTCAATCTCTAAAAAATTTCTATTATCTAGCCATTTTCTTATAAAACTTAGGCATTTCGCTCTTTTTTTAAATACATTTTTAGAGTGAGGATTTACAATTAAATCCAGATAACGTTGTCTATATCTTTTTTCAATATCAGTCAATCCATGCCACTTATCTGGTAAAGGCTGTAGTGATTTTGATAACATTTCCCAATTTTCTACTTTTATTGAAAGCTCACCTTTATTAGTTTTTTTAATAGTTCCGCAGACTCCAATCCAATCACCAACATCAACTAATTCTTTAATATCTTCAAAAGAAAGTAATTTTTGGTTTTCTAAATTGTAATTAATAATCCTTTTATCTAAATAAAGCTGAATCTGACCTTCTTGATCACTTATTGTATAAAAAGCAATTTTACCCATTACCCTTTTTGCCATTACTCTGCCAGCAATAGAGATACTGAAGTCTTCCTCTTGACCATTTTCTAAATAATCAAATTTTTGGGTAAGAAATTTTGTAGTATGTGAAACTTTAAAACTTTCAGCGTAAGAAGAAAATCCTTTATTCAATAATGAATTAGCTTTTTTTAGGCGGGCTTCTCTTATTTCAGACAAAATTTACTTTAAAAGGTTTGATTTATTTAATAAAAGTATCAGACTAAGGCTTAACTTGCCAAAGATGTTGCTGTTTCACCAACTCTCTGAGATGCATAACCGATCCCGCGAACAGTTAGTATTAATTCTGGATTTCTTGGATCTGGTTCTAATTTACCTCTTAGTCTCGCAACATATACATCTACAACTCTTAAATCTGCTGCTCTTCTAGGAGGATAACCCCATAACTGTTCTAAGATTTCTGCTCGTGGAACAACTTTACCGGGCTCATCGAATAATAATTCTAGAAGACTAAATTCTGTATAAGTTAGGCTGATTCTTTCACCAGCTCTAGAAACTTGTCTGCGATTAGTATCAACAACTAAACTCCCAAATTTCATAACGCCTTTACCAGATGGAACTTCTTTTGTTTCGGTAACCGATACAGTAGGTCCCATTCTTCTCAAAATAGTAGCTATCCTGGCTTCTAGCTCTTTAGGACTAAATGGTTTAGATAAGTAATCATCAGCTCCTAAATCCAATCCAGCGACTCTTTCTGAAATTGCTTCAAGGGCGGTTAAAAAGATTATTGGTACTACTGATTCAGCTCTGATTCTTCTGCAAACTGCAAATCCATCCATTTTTGGAAGCATAACGTCAAGAACTATTAAATCTGGGGAATCTCGGTGAAAAGATTCAAGAGCCTCTTCACCGTTAGTGGCTGAATAAACTTGATATCCTGCTAATTGAAGTCTTGTAACTAATACCTTCAAAACTGCTGGCTCATCATCAACAACTAAAATTCTTGCTTTTGACATAGATAATAAAGATTTCTCGAAACTTCAAAGCAAAGATTTATTGCAATGAATATTTATTCTAACAATTAAAAATATAACATTAAGTACCCTCAAAGAGATAATCCCTAGTTTTAAAAATTTTTCAACAATTTGAAGATAGTTTTTTTATTTCAAACAAAACTTACTTCTTTGCAGAATAAATTATTGTACTTTTCTCCCTGGATATTTAAAAAAGATTAAAAGTTGAGAGCAAAAAAAAGGAGCCAAAAAACCTGTAAGAAAAACTTCCGCTAAGATATTTTGAACACTGGAGATAAGTAGCAAAAGAGAGCTCTCTGAAAAATTTTTAAACAAAATTTGTAAAAAATAAATAGTCCCACATAAAAAACTTCCAAAAGAGCAAATTAAACCATACCTAAAATGTCCCACCAAAACATTACTATTTAATTTAACTCTCCCAAACCAAAATCCACATAAAATTAAACCTGGTATTTGGGTAAAATTACTATCCAGAGTAAGAGAATCTAAAATTAGACCTAAAAACAAACCGAATATTAGTCCATTAACTGGTCCATTGATAATTGACCAAGGCAATAACCAAAATAAAGGCCAATATGGCTGAACTCCCAAAAATCCAAGCCAATTTGGGTGCCATAAAAAAATAATTGGAATAAAAATTAAAAGAACTATATCCAATTTTTTTTTAATGTATCTATTCACTAAATTTTTGTTTTTAAAATTTGCACCCAATCTATTACTTGAGGTTTGGCAAGAAGAGATATTTTCGCTATTTTTTTTGCTTTAATTGGCTCATCTATAGATTGGACAAAACCAATAGGAATATTGGGAGGTAACAAAGTACTAGCAGGAGAAGATGATACAAAATCTCCAACCTTGATATCAGCATCTTTAGAATAAAGTATTAAGCTAGGAAAATCATCTCCTAAACCTACGAGTAATCCATTAATTTGAATTCTATTCACCCATACGCCTACCTTACTTTCTGGGGAGGTTAATAAAGTTACCGACGAAGTAAATAACGAAGTATTTTTTACTCTTCCTAATAATCCACCAGGGCCAACAACAGTACTTCCAATTTCAACTCCATCTTTTGAACCTTTGTTTAATAATATTTGTCTCCACCAACTACCTGTTTTTCTTGAAATAACTGCAGCTGAAATATTATCAGGTGATGACTCTTGTAGAGATAAAATTTTCCGTAATCTATTGTTATCGCTTTTTAGAAGATTTAATTTTATGAGAGATTCTTGATCTATACTTTTTAAAATAATTTCTTTTTGAAATTGACCAGGCCAAAAAGGCTTAGAAATAAAATAATAAAAATCCTTATAAATAGATCCTTTTGAGATCCTTATAAAAACTAAAAATAAAAAAATTGTAAGCAATATCCAATTTTTCTTTTTATGCCACCAACGACTACTAGAAATTCGTCGGATATCTAACATAGTATTAATCTCTTATGGCGTTCCTTATAAAGTCAGGAGTATCAACAACTCTTCTTAGTTTCTTAAAATCATCCAAAACCTCTCCACAACCATTAACTACACAAAGCAGTGGGTTTTCTGCTATGTGAGTAAAAATTCCAGTCTCATCACTCAATAAATCATTTATACCTCTTACTAAAGCTCCACCTCCAGCTAGCATAATGCCCCTGTCAACAATATCTGCAGCAAGTTCAGGGGGCGTTCGCTCTAAAGTTCTTTTTACGGCTTCAACTATTTTGCTAAGTGTATCAGCCATAGCTTCTCTTATTTCTCCTGATGTCAAAGTTACTGACCTAGGTAAACCAGATAAAAGATGTAAACCTCTAACTTCATAAGTAGTTTTATCAAAATCATCATCTGGAAATGCGGATCCAATTTTTATCTTAATATCTTCTGCAGTTCTCTCTCCAACAACTAAATTATGAACTTTTTTTAAATAAAGAGCAATTGATTCATTTATTTCGTCGCCAGCTATTCTCACAGATTCACTTAATACGGTTCCACCCAAACTTAATACCGCAACCTCAGTGGTACCACCTCCAATATCAACAATCATAGTTCCAATAGGCTCAGTTACTGGTAGTGATGCTCCTATTGCTGCCGCAACAGGTTCATCAATTAAGTGAACTTCTCTGGCTCCGGCTAAACCAGCTTCTCTTACTGCTCTTCGCTCAACACTGGTCACTCCACTTGGAATACCAATAACTATTCTTGGGGCTACTATACCCTTACCTTCGTTACATTTTTGAATAAATGTTTTTATCATTTGTTCTGCGGCATCAAAATCTGCGATAACCCCATCTCTTAGTGGTCTTACAGCTCTAATATTGCCAGGTGTTCTTCCTAACATTAACTTTGCTTCTTTACCAACAGCCAATGGCACACCTTCTTCTAAATCCATTGCTACCACTGAAGGTTCTTGCAAAACAACCCCCTTACCTGATACGTGTATAAGAGTATTAGCCGTTCCCAAATCTATGCCAATATCTCTAGAAAATTTAAATCTGTTAAAAATCACAATAAAAATTCTTTTTCATAAATAATATATCTTTTTTTATTAAGCTTCCATATTTCTCTCATTTAGTTATGAATAGCACTTAAAACTTTGAGCAAAACCTGAAAATATGAGTAGTATTAAAAAAAAAAATTATGGAAATTAACACTATTAACCTAGTTGGTAGAGCCGGAAGAGAACCAGATGTAAGATATTTTGAATCTGGTAGTATTGTAGCTAATTTTACTCTTGCGGTGAATAGAAGAAGCAGAGATGAAGAGCCAGATTGGTTTAATTTAGAAATATGGGGCAAACAAGCCCAAATAGCGGCAGATTACGTTAAAAAAGGATCTTTAGTTGGAATTACAGGCAGCTTTAAAATTGATAGTTGGAAGGATAAGAATACTGGGGAAGACAGATTCAAACCAGTTGTTAGAGTAGACAGATTGAACTTGTTAAGCTCGCGCAAAGAGTCTGAAAACAACCAATATTCTAATAATAGTAACTCTAGTGAAATCCCTTTTTAAGCTTTATTTCTTTTTATAAGTCTAAAAATTAGTTTTATGAAAAAATATAGAAAAATAAAAAATAATATTGGCTTAATCACATATTTAATTTGATCTAAATATGTTTCAATGACTGGATAATTTTCACCAAATAAAAAACCTGCATAAGTTAGAATCACAACCCATATCAAGCTACCCAATGTAGTCCAAATCAAAAATTTTCTTAATGGCATAATTTCTATTCCAGCAGGAACAGAAATTAAAGTTCTTATACCTGGAACTAATCTACCCCAAAAAACTAAAGAAACCCCGTATTTCTCAAACCACCTTTTACTTTTAGCCAAATCGTTCGAGGAAATTCCTAAATATTTCCCCTTTTTTTCTAAAAAATTTGAAAGTTTTTTTTCATTCACTAATCTGCCTAAGTAATACCAAGGTAAAGATCCCAAGATTGTTCCTAATAAACCCCAGAAAACTAAAATAAAAAAATTTAATTTTTGTTGATAAACGAAAAACCCTCCTAATGGCATTATTATTTCCGATGGAATTGGGGGGATTATATTTTCTAAGAACATAGCCAAACAAATAGTAAGGTATGCAATTGTTGAATTCTTCTCGACAGCCAAACTTATATAGTCAGGAATTGAAGTAAGAAAATTTACCAAGATTAGATTCAAACTTAATATCTATACAATTCTGGTTTATAAGGTCCATCAACTGAAACATTAATATAATCAGCCTGTTCTTTAGTTAACTTTGTTAGTTTTGCACCAATTTTATCTAGATGTAATCTAGCTACCATTTCATCTAAATGTTTTGGTAAAACATAGACCTCTTTAGCATATTGATCTGATTTAGTGAAAAGTTCAATTTGAGCTAATACTTGATTAGTAAAAGAATTACTCATCACAAAACTTGGATGTCCAGTAGCACAGCCCAAGTTAACTAATCTACCTTCAGCTAAAAGAATAATTTTGTTTCCGCTCGGTAAAGTTATGTGATCAACCTGCGGCTTAATATTTTCCCAGGAATATTCTTTTAATGAAGCTACATCGATTTCATTATCGAAATGGCCAATATTACAAACTATGGCCTCATCCTTCATCTTGACAAGATTTTCATGAGTTATTACCTGATAATTCCCAGTGGCCGTAACAAATATATCTATATCTTCGACAACATCTTCTAGCCTAACGACGCTATAACCTTCCATTGCCGCTTGAAGGGCGCAAATTGGATCGACTTCAGCGACTTTTACAATTGCACCGAGTCCTCTTAATGACTGTGCTGAGCCTTTACCTACGTCGCCAAAGCCCATTACTAATGCAACTTTGCCTGCAATCATTACATCAGTAGCACGTTTAATACTATCAACTAAAGATTCTCGACAGCCATATAAATTATCAAATTTGCTTTTTGTTACTGAATCATTAACATTTATAGCAGGAAAAGGTAAAGCATTTTGCTTTTGAAGTTGATAAAGTCTTGCAACACCAGTAGTAGTCTCTTCTGTGACACCAATAATATTACTCTTTATTCTGGAATAGAAGCTGGAATCAATTTGCAACTTAGACTTAATAGAATTAAATAAAGCAATTTCTTCTTCATTACTAGGATTATCCAAAACAGACAAATCTTTTTCTGCTTTACTACCAAGTATCAATAAGCCTGTTGCATCTCCCCCGTCATCAAGAATCATATTTGGCGAATCTGAACCCCAATCCAGGATGTAGTGGGTGTACTGCCAATATTCATCAAGAGTCTCACCTTTTTTTGCGTATACCGGAATCCCTTGATCAGCAATAGCTGCAGCTGCATGATCTTGGGTTGAAAAAATATTGCATGAAGCCCATTTCACTTGTGCGCCAAGATCAACCAGAGTTTCTATTAATACTGCTGTCTGAATTGTCATATGAAGACTTCCAGCTATTTTTGCACCTTTAAGTGGCTTTTCAGATAGATATTTTTCTCTAAGTGCCATTAATCCTGGCATCTCTGTTTCAGCAATTTTAATTTCTTTACGCCCAAAATTTGATAATGAAATGTCAGAAATTACGAATTGAGGAACTGATGTTTTAATTGAATTCGCGATAACCATATCTTGTAAATACCTTTTCTACTAAACTATATATGATTTTTGGTTAATTTTGTGTTTGTTGAGAATTTAAAAGAGACTCTAAATTTAGGGGAAAAACTCTCGCAAAAATTAAATCCACAATCAATTGTTTTGTTAAAAGGTCCAATTGGGGCAGGGAAAACTTCATTTGTACAAGGTATTGCAAGAGGTTTATCTATATCTGAAGATATTACAAGCCCTACTTTTGCTTTATCGCATCACTATAGTTCCGGAAAAATTCCGCTAATTCACCTTGATTTATACAGATTAGAAAATAGTTCTTCAGCCAAAGAAGTTTTCTTTTCTGAAGAAGAAGAGGCATTACAAAGCAAAGCTATATTAGTTATTGAATGGCCAGAATTAATAGAACCAATTATTAAAGATTTCTGGAAAATAGAAATTAATTACGCTAAAAACTATGGAAGAAACTACATGATAAGGGATCCTAAAAATTTATTAACCTTTTTATAATCTGGCTGTTGCTCGATTGCACCTTCACCAAGACAAGTTAATAATCCACAAACACTTGCGAAATTAACACAATCTTGGATCTCTAATTCATTTGAAGGATAACCAGAAGAAATTAATTTTGAAATTAATCCAGCTAGAAAGGCGTCACCAGCACCAGTAGTATCGACAATTTTTTGTGAATCAGGAGTTTCTGTAGTTCCCTGATACCCATTTATAAACCATTGAACAGGATTTTTTCCATCAGTGATTATTACATCTGGCCTTTCTGACATTTGTTGAGATATTAGCATTGGATTTTCGTTCTTAAAAAACAAAGTAGCTTCTTCCTTAGCAAGTTTTAAAATATGAGCATGATTTAAAAATTTTTTAATTAAATTCACTCGCGCAGTTTTACTAATTTCAGATGAAAAATTTGAATAATCCCAAAAGACCTCTCTCCAATTTAAATCGATAATTATTTTGACTTGAAATTTCTTAGCCTTTTGCAAAAGAAAGAAAATAGTATCTGAAGACATTGGAGATGATAGAAATATCGTTCCCGTAACCAAATATTTTGTTTCAAGAAATAATTTCTCCAAATTTGGAAGTTTATTTTCGATTAAATTCTTACTAAGAACTTCATCAGCAAAGTGTGAATGAGATTTTGCTTCAAATCCTGAAAAAAAACGATCTCCAACTTGATCTCGATCGACATTTACGACGCGAGTAGAGGAATCATTATCCAACTGCAAAAAATCTAAGTTAACCTCCAATTCTGTAAATTGCTTAATAAATTTTTTTCCATAATCATCTTTTCCTAAACTTCCAATAAATATAGAATCTATTTCTAATTTTTTTAATGCACAAGCAACATTAGCCGGTGCACCTCCCAAAAAATCTGTGAATCCTTGATTTGACTTATTACGGATCCTGTCTATTAACGCCTCACCAATACATACAACCTTATTCTTTTTCATAAGATTAAACCCTTTTTCTTATCTAAGAATAATTAATCAATAACAAATAATTTTTTTTTGAATTAAAGTTTAATTAATATTTTATTTACGGTGTACTTTAATAAATCTAAAACTTGGAAATGGAAAAATTGGAACATTTCATGGTCTTTATCAAAAAAATCTTCGAGCGAAAATAAAATTAATATTTTATTAGTTCATGGATTTGGGGCATCAAAGAAACATTGGAGACACAATCAAAATTTTCTTGGACAATTTTTTAATTGCTACGCAATTGACCTTATAGGATTCGGAGAAAGCAGTCAGCCTAGTGCCATATTAGATTACGAACCTTATAAAGAAAATTCAACTAAATATTCATTTGATTTATGGGGTAATCAAATTTCAAAATTTTGTTCAGAAATAATAAAATCTCCTGTTTACTTGGTAGGAAACTCAATTGGTGGTGTTATTTCATTGAAAGCTGCTGAAATTCTCAAAAATAATTGTAAAGGTGTCATTCTGATTGATTGTGCTCAAAGAACTATGGATGATAAACGCTTAAAAAAAGGTGATATTTTAATGAATTTAATTAGGCCTATATTAAAAACAGTCGTCAGACAAAGGTTAATTAGTAATACACTTTTTACAAGAGCTGCTAATCCAAAAGTTATAAAAAAAATTCTCGAACAAGCTTACCCCTCCGGAAAAAATATTGATGAAGAATTAATTGAAATACTTTATCAACCCGCTAAACGGGAAAACTCAAAAGAAGCATTTCGTGGTTTTATTAACCTATTTAATGACTATCTTGCAACAGACCTTTTCGATAAGGTTGATGCTCCTATCCAATTGATATGGGGGGAAAAGGATCCTTGGGAATCTTTAAGTGAAGCAAAATTATGGAAGTCAAAATTCAAGAGTATTAAAAGATTAGACATTATAAAGGATGCTGGACATTGTCCTCATGATGAAAAACCTGAAATAACAAATCAGTTTATATGTGAATTTATTCAAGAAACAAAATAAGCTTCTACATTATCGCTAAGTCTTCTCAAACCTCTTAAACCATCTCGTTCTAGATTTCTTACTCGATCTCTACTTATTCCAAGGACCCTACCTATTCCTGTAAGAGACATTGGTTCATCACCATCCATCCCATATCTCATTCTTAAAACTCTACATTGCAGTTCTGGTAATTGATGTAAAAGAGAATGAAGATCTCCTCTCATGCAATCCATCTCTATTTGTTCATCAGGCAAATCCTCACCGCCAGCCAGTAAATCTAGTAGGACAGTGTCTTCACCATCTCCAACTTTTGTTTCAAGACTAACTGGCTGTCCAGCTTTGCACATTAAATCTTTAACATCTTCTTCAGGAAGTTCTACGTACTTTGCAAGTTCACTTACTGTTGGGGTTCTAGACATTTCTTGACTCAGCTCTCTTTGCCCTTTTTTCAACTTATTCAACATTTCAGTTATGTGTATAGGTAATCTTATAGCCCTGCTTTTCTCAGCTATAGCTCTGGTAATACCTTGTCTAATCCACCAGTATGCATAAGTTGAAAACTTATAGCCTCTGGCGGGATCAAATTTTTCTACTCCCCTTACTAATCCAATAGTTCCCTCCTGGATTAAATCTAATAATTCCATATTTCTTTTAGTATATTTTTTCGCAACACTGACTACCAACCTTAAATTAGCTGCAACCATTCTTTCTTTAGCTCTCTGTCCAGCCCTCAATCTTTTTTTTATTACTGAAGTAGATAAATTTAATTTATTTGATAATTCTTCAATACTAGGCTTATCTCCTGTCAGTTCAGTAATTTCTATTTCTGCTCTTTCAACTTGCATATATTCTTGAACTTGCCTACCAAGTGTAATTTCTTGCTCGTGAGATAAAAGAGGAACTCTGCCTATATCTCTCAAATAAGAGCGGACAAGATCAACATCGTTACTTGCTTTTAGACTTGATATTGATGTTAATTTATTCTCACTTAATGTTTCAGATGACATGAAAGTTGAATGTTGTTTTGTAAACAATACCATTAAGAAATGTAAAGTTAAACAAAAAAATCCACAAATTAACAAAAATGAGAATAAATACCTAGTGAATTTAAATGAATGAAGAGCTTAAAAGCCATTTTGCTGTACTTAGATAAATAAATACACCCGCAATATCAGTGACAGTTGTTATGAAAGGAGAAGACATTAATGCTGGATCCAATCTCATTCTGTCAAACAACAAAGGAAGAATAGCTCCTGTTGTAGCAGCTAATGTAGTTATAGATATTAAGCTTATTCCTACTGCAGATGCTATTAATGGGCCTTCTCCTTGCCACCAGGCGAAAGGAAATACCACTAGCATCATCAAAACACCTAATATTGCACCTGTTATTGCCTCCTTAACTACTGCTTTAATTGCACCAAGAGACTTCAATTTTTGAGTACTCAAACCTCTTATGACGACTGTTGAACTTTGAGCGCCAACATTTCCACCAGTACCTATAAGCAATGGAATAAATGCAGCTAGCAAAACTATTTCTTTTAAAATTTGATCATTCATTGCTATAACTTTTGTGGTTAAACCATTTGCCAAAACCAAAATTAACAACCACAAAATTCTTCGTCGAGCTATCGTGAATAAACTACTTTGAAAATAATCATCCTCATCTCCAGGTTGAACTGCCCCCGCAGCATAAATATCCCTTGTTGCTTCTTGCTCAATAACATCAATTAAATCATCGACAGTCACTATCCCAACAAGTCTTTTTTCTTTATCAACAACTGGGAGAGCCAAAAAATCATATCTTTGTATTGCTCTTGCAACCTCTTCTTGATTTGTATTAGTAGAGATGTTAACTACATCTTTTGTCATAACATCCCCAATTGGCTTTGTTGGATCAGCAGTTACAAGGTCTCTCAAAGAAAGAATACCCGTTAAATGCCTTTCTTTATCCGTAACATATAAACTATAAATTGTTTCTGTAAATGAAGCTCTTTTTCTAACTAAAGAAAGAGCCTCAGCTGCTGTTTGCATTTCTTTAAGGTCTATGAACTCAGTTGTCATAAGTCTTCCAGCAGTTTCAGGCTCATATCCAAGTAATTCAGCTGTCACTTTCCTTTCACCAGGACTGAGAGCCGACAAAAATTTACGTACAACTTTTGCAGGTAATTCGTCGAAAAGTTGAACTCTGTCGTCAGGAGACATTTTCTCAACAATTTCCAAAACTTCTCCCGAACGGAGCCTGTCTAGTAAAGTTTGTTGAACAACTGGATCTAAATATTCATAAACCTCAATTGCCTCATTTTTCTTTAACAATCGAAAAGCAAGTGCCTGAAGTATTAATGGAAGACTTCCAATAGCATCAGCGATATCAACAGGTTGAGAAGGTTCTAAAAGTAACTTTGCCTCATCATAATTTCCTGCGACTAGTAATTCTTCTAGTTGAATAGTTATATTTTTTCGAGTATTTAAATCAGAAGATAAAGATGAAACTGTTTCAAGATTATTATCATTCATAAATATAATCCCTTGTCAAAAGTAACAACACCATTATATGAACTCTAAGTAATTTTTCTACTTATCCAGAACCCAAAATACATCGTAAGTAAATTTATAATAATGATTGAATTAAATAAAAATATAAATTTTATCCAAGCTCCATTATTAAAAATTCCATACAAAAAATATATAAAACCGCTAAAAGATGTAAAGCAAGAAAAAAAACCACCTATTATAATTTTTTGTCTCGAATAACTTAATCTTTTTGCAATTACAAAACCAAAAAAAAATGAACCTAATAATGAAACAATAAAATTATTATTTATACATGCCCTAAAAAAAGTAGCTAAATAACAAGCTAAAAGAATATAAATGAAATTAACTATTTTCATCTATAAATTTGCATCAAAAAATAGCCTAGATAGAAGCAAATAAAGGAAATTATTACTACTTCCAAATAATGAAAAATTAGACGAATGAATTTCCTCTTTTGGAATAAAACAAATAGCTGATAAATAAAAGAAGAAAATGTACTAAAACATCCTAAAAAGCCAGTAAAAAATAATAAGAAAATCTTGTTGTTAATAAAGTTTAATGCCACAAGAATACCCAAAAAAAATGATGCTATGAAATTCACTATTGAAGTATTCTGAATATTAATTCCTGTACTGATTTTTAAATGATTTTGTATAAATAACCTTAGCGTTAATCCTAGAGTACTACCAAATAAAACAATGATAATTGAAGTCAAATCCAAAATTTACATTTTTATCCAACCCTTTGTAACCTTATTAGGATCATCTAATAATTTATTGGAAGCTAATTCAACCCTAATCCACATTTCACTTTCGCTTACTTTCCAATTTCGTAAAACTGATAAAATTGAACCTGTATCAAGAACTAGTAATTCTTTAGCATTTTTTTCAGGAAAAGAATAAAGAGGAATATTGGAGCTCAAAATAATTTCTTTCGTATTATTAAGAAACTTATTTTGATTTAAATTTTTTTGAATACCACCAGCAGGCAATGTGATTGGAGCAACTAATGCAAAAGTGATTAAGCAAAAATTCTTTAAAAAACTATTAATCATATATCTAAAGTTGCCATATCTAAGTTACTACTATGAGTTTCAATAAATTCTCTTCTTGGGGCAACTTTATCTCCCATTAATATATTGAATATTCTATCGGCTTCAAGTGCATCTTCAATTTCGACCCTTTTCATCATCCTTGTTTGAGGATTCATAGTTGTATCCCACAATTGTTTTGGCATCATCTCACCTAATCCCTTGAATCTTTGAATATTATAATTTGCATTTTCTCCAAAACCTTGAATTGTATCCTTTAATTGATTCTCGTTATAACAGTATTTATGGTTCTTACCTCTTTCAACTTTATAAAGAGGAGGGCAGGCAATGTATATGAAACCTCTCTCAACAAGTTCTCTTTGATATCTATAAAAAAATGTCAACAATAAAGTTCTAATATGAGCTCCATCAACATCAGCATCAGTCATAATTACAACTCTGTGGTATCTCAGAGAGCTCGCATCAAACTCCTCCCCTTTAATTCCTAAACCTAAAGCTGTTATTAATGACTGAATTTCTGTATTTTTATAAATTTTAGTATCATCAGTCTTTTCAATATTAAGAATTTTCCCTCTAAGAGGCAAAATAGCCTGGAAATTTCTGTCTCTTCCTTGTTTTGCCGAACCTCCTGCAGAATCTCCCTCAACAATATAAATTTCTGATTCTGAGGGATCTCTAGAACTACAATCTGCTAATTTACCTGGCAGTGTTGAACTTTCAAGAACACTTTTCCTTCTAACCAATTCCCTAGCTCTTCTTGCAGCTTCTGCTGCATTAAATGATTGAATAGCTTTTTCAAGAATCAAGTCTAAAATCCCTGGATTAAATTCCATATATCTTGTAAGAGCCTCTCCAATAAGAGAATCAACAATTCCTCTTACTTCAGTATTCCCTAATTTTGTTTTTGTTTGTCCTTCAAATTCGGGATCTGGAACTTTAACTGATAAAACTACAGTTAAACCCTCTCTGATATTTTCGCCAGCTAAATTTTTCTCAATATCCTTTCTTTTACCTCTTTTTTTTGCGAGATTATTAAATGTTCTCGTCAAAACTGTCTTTAATCCTTCAATATGTGTTCCTCCATCAATAGTTCTAATATTATTTGCAAAACCTAAAATATTATCTGAATATACATCCGAACACCATTGCATTGCTGCTTCTACATAAACGTTATCTTTCTGTGAGTCGACATAAATTATCTCAGGATGAATAGAATCCTTTTCTGAATTCATATATTGAACATATTCCTTAATACCGCCCTCATATAAGTAAATTTCTTGCTTGAAAGAACCATCTGATAATTGATTTCTCTCATCTCTAAAAACAATTTTTACCCCCCCATTAAGATATGCTAGCTCTCTTAATCTTGAAGAAAGAAGTGCATACTCAAATTCAATACCTCCGGAAAAAATAGTTTTATCGGGTTTGAAACTTATAGTGGTTCCTTTTTTAAATGGTTTTGTAGACTGCTTTTTCGATTCTAATTCACCCTTTGATAAACCTTTTTCAAAGCGTTGGTTAAACTCACTGCCATCTCTGTAAACAGTAACATGAACCCATTCGCTTAAAGCATTTACTACAGATATTCCTACACCATGCAAGCCGCCTGAAACTTTATAACCGCCGCTGCCAAATTTACCTCCCGCATGGAGAACAGTGAGCACAGTTTCTAAGGCACTTTTGCCTGTCCTTGGATGAATATCCGTTGGAATACCTCGCCCATTATCGGAAATCAAAGCTGATCCGTCTGCTCGCAGAACTATTTCTATATGATCACAATGTCCGGCGAGTGCTTCATCAACTGAATTATCAACTACCTCATATACTAAATGATGCAAACCTCTAGGACCCGTAGAACCTATATACATTCCTGGACGCTTTCGAACTGGCTCAAGGCCTTCTAAAACCTGAATCTGTTCCGCACCATAGTCATTTGAGATTTTATTAGATCTTTTGTCCTCACTCATTTATTATAAAAAAAAAACATTTAACTTTTAAAAATGTTATTTTCAAAAGTTCTTTCATTAAACTTACCACTGCAATAAGAGAAAGGCTCGAAGTCTATGAAAATTTTAATCACTTTAATTATATAGCTAATAAATTTTTCTTCAGAAATTCATATGTCTTCTCATTCCCCAAATGTAATAGTTTTAGTTGGACCCACAGCAAGTGGCAAAACAGAATTAGCTATTGACATTGCAGAACATTTTAAAACTTGTATCCATAATATTGATTCAAGACAAATTTATAAGTATATGGATATCGGAACAGCCAAACCATCCAAGGATCAACAAAAGAAAATAAAGCACTTCTTAATAGATATTGAAGAGCCTATCAATCATATGAATGTAAAAAAATTTCAAAGAATTGCTCAAAGATCAATAAAAAAAGAACTTAAAAAGAACAAACTAGTTTTTCTTGCTGGAGGTAGTGGTTTATATATGAACTCAATAACACAAGGATTTTTTCTGCCCGATATCCCTCCACAAAATAATCTAAGAAAACAATTAGAAGACCTTGGTCAGCAAGAATGTTGGGATCTTTTAAAAAATTGTGATCCAATATCAACAAAAAAGATTAATTTTGCTGATCATATTAGGACAATAAGAGCTTTGGAAGTCTTCTATGTAACAGGTAAGCCTTTATCAACTCAGAAAATTCAAAAACCTCCTAAATGGAGGATACTGGAACTCGGATTAAATAGAGATAATTTAAAAGAAAGAATTTTACAAAGAACAAAAAATATGTTTTGCACTGGGATTATTGATGAGACGAAGCATCTTATTTCTAAATATGGATCAGATTTACCGATATTAAAAACCATTGGTTATCGTGAGGCTAAAGATGTTTTAAATAGCAAATTAACTATTGACGAGGCGATTAAAGTAACTACTACAAAAACAATCCAATTTGCTAAAAGACAAAAAACATGGTTTCGTAATAAAAATAATCCTATTTGGCTTGATAACAAAAACCTGCTAAAAGATGCAATAATTAAAATAGAGTCTTTTATAGGCTAACTTTATAAATAATAGATTTGTTCATTATCCAATCAATTTATTAACACAACTGAATGCCACCACGTCCACGCTTTGACCGCCGCGCTCCTGTTAGAGAGCTCCCAAATATTAATGAAAGAATAAAATACCCTCAATTGAGAGTCGTTGATTCAGATGGGAAGCAATTAGGAGTTATTGATAGATTAAAAGCGTTAGAAATAGCCTCGGAAAGAGAACTTGACTTAGTTTTAGTAAGCGAAAAAGCAAATCCTCCGGTCTGTAGAATCATGGACTATGGAAAATATAAGTTTGAACAAGAAAAGAAAGCAAAAGAAGCAAGAAAAAAATCTCATCAAACAGAAGTAAAAGAAGTAAAAATGAGGTATAAGATTGACAAGCATGATTATGACGTTCGAATAGGTCAAGCTACTAAATTCTTAAAATCGGGAGACAAAGTAAAATGTACCGTAATTTTTAGGGGAAGAGAAATTCAACACTCAAATTTAGCTGAAACACTCCTTTTAAAAATGGCCAATGATTTAGAAGAGCAATCAGAAGTACAACAAAAACCAAAACGGGAAGGGAGAAACATGATTATGTTTTTAAGTCCTAGAAAAACTCCTCTTATAAAAAAGGATGAAGGATGAAAAATTGTTATCGAAAAACTATGACAAATGTTAAAGTGTCACTATAAATAAAAATTATTTAAAAAGGATTTTTATACAGTGAGATTCCATATTCAACAAGAAAGTGATATCCCCGCATCTACACAACTATATAATCAAATTTGCTTTGCAATAGCAGCAAGACATTATCCTCCCGGTCACAGGCTACCCAGCACTAGGCAACTTGCAATGCAAACTGGACTCCATCGTAATACTATAAGCAAAGTTTATAGACAACTTGAAATTGACGGGGTTGTTGAGGCGATAGCTGGATCGGGTATATATGTAAGAGATAATCTTACTAAAAGAGAATTTAAAAAATCATTTTTCTCAAAAGACAAAGTAAGTAAACCTCCAGATCAAGAAGCAAAAAAGGCTGTTGATAACTTTATAAATATTGGCTGCACCTTACAAGAAACAAGAGAAATATTAACTAACGAAATTGATTGGCGTATCAAATGCGGAGCAAGAATTATAGTGAGTACTCCAAGAGAGGATATAGGTGCTTCTATGCTGATAGCAGAAGATCTCTCTCCGAAAATTAATGTGCCAGTCGAAGTTGTACCAATGGAAGAATTAGAAAAAGTTTTGAGTAATTCAAATAATGGGACTATTGTAACGAGCAGATATTTTTTACAACCTTTAGAAAAAGTTGCCAAACAACATGGGGTTCGAGCTATCGCAGTTGACTTGAGTGACTTTCAAAAGGAATTGAAAATTCTCAAAGAATTAAATGCTGGAAGTTGTGTAGGTATCGTTAGCATTAGTCCTGGTTTATTAAGGGCAGCAGAAGTTATTATTCACAGCATGCGAGGAAATGAAATAATGTTAATGACAGCAATTTCAGATAATAACAGTAGATTACTATCACTTTTAAAGGCCTCAAATCATATTGTATGTGATGGACCTAGCTTATCAGTGGTAGAAAACACTTTACTAAAAAATAGGTCTCAGCTAATGAGATTACCTCAAATAATATGTGCTAAAAATTATTTGAGTATAGAAACTATTAATCAATTAAAACAAGAAATTGGAGTGATTAGTTAGAGCATGATTCTAAAAACTTTTAAATCAGATATTGAAATTATCAAAGAAAGAGACCCAGCAGCAAGAGGAATATTGGAGATTTTTCTTTGCTACCCAGGCTTTCAAGCCATAGTAATTCATAGATTTACGCATAAATTATGGCAATTAAGAATTCCCTTAATTCCACGATTATTGAGTCATCTCAATAGATTACTAACAGGCATTGAAATCCACCCTGGGGCCAAAATTGGTAAACGAGTTTTCATAGACCATGGAATGGGAGTTGTGATTGGTGAAACTGCTGAGATAGGAAATAATTGCCTACTTTATCAGGGGGTAACCCTAGGGGGTACTGGTAAAAGTCATGGTAAAAGGCACCCAACCTTAATGGAAAATGTGGTGGTTGGAGCGGGTGCAAAAGTTCTTGGTTCGATCGTAGTAGGATCTAATACACGTATTGGTGCTGGTTCAGTAGTTGTTCGTAATGTAGAGGGAAACAGCACTGTAGTCGGAGTTCCTGGCAGAGTTGTACATCAAAGTGGTGTTAAAGTTAATCCACTAGCACACTCTGCACTACCAGATGCAGAAGCAAATGTTATAAAAAATTTGATGGATAGAATAGATATGCTTGAAAATGAAATTCTTAAGTTACAAAAAACCTTACAATGTTTAGCTAACTCAGAATCTATTGATACTTCTAAACTCGGTGATGCGCAAAACCTTAAAGATAAAGAAATTATTGAATTTCTTGGAGATGATTAAATACTAATTTAATTTTTGTCATCTGTTTCAGTTTTTGGTTGAAACATAAACATCGAATAAATGACATTTCTTCTCATATTGGTCATCATTTCGAGAAACATGTCGTATCCTTCATTTTTATATTCAATTAAAGGATCTTTTTGACCATAACCTCTTAACCCGACTGATTCCCTCAAAGAATCCATGGCTTGAAGATGTTCTCTCCATAAATTATCAATTTGCTGCAAAATGAAAAATCTTTCAGCTTCTCTCATTAATCCTGGACGAATATTTTCTATTTGTGACTCTTTTAAATCATATGCTATGCGCAGCTGCTCTTGAAGATAGTTTTTTAATTCTTCTATTGAAAGTAAATTAATATCAGAAGCTTTAAGATCATCCAATAAATATATAAATTCTTTAACTTTAGAAATTAATTGATCAATATTCCATTCTTCAGGAGGAAGATCAGGATTAATATAAGCCTCTACTATCTCACTCATTGTTCTCTCTCCATATCCTATTACTTGCCTTTTTAAATCAATTCCTTGCAAAACTCTTAGTCTTTCACTATACACGGCCTTTCTTTGGTTATTCATTACTTCATCATATTCAAAAACTTGTTTTCTAATGTCGTAATAATAAGTCTCTACTTTCTTTTGAGCACTCTCAAGAGACCTAGTAAGCATACCTGACTCGATAGGCATATCTTCATCTACCCTAAACGCATTCATTAGATTTGCGACTCTGTCGCCTCCAAAAATCCTTAATAGATTATCTTCTAAAGACAAAAAGAATCTGGTACTTCCAAGATCCCCTTGTCTTCCTGCTCTACCTCTTAGTTGATTATCTACTCTTCTTGATTCATGTCTCTCTGTACCTATGACATGCAAACCTCCAGCTTTTCTTACTTTTTCCTCTTCATGAATCAAAACATTTTCATATTCTTTTTTTACATCTGATAAAGATTCTCTCAAAAGTTTTATCATATTATCCTCAGTAGGCGCTTTTTCTGCAGCTGTGGCTATCCTGTCATCTAGTTCCAAATCAGAAAGTTGTCTGTCTCCCCAATTTTCAACGAGTTTATTAGATAAAAGAGAAAGTTTATTTTCAATCGATTCATCTAATTTGCAAGGAAATAGACTGGTTGATGAGTCTGAAATATTCTTTTTCAAATTTGAGCCCACCTTTGAAGAAAAACCACCCTTAGATTTTGAAGTTTTTTGCTTAGGGATTGGTGGTTTGTGCTCATTATCTGGCCTTACTAGTAAAGGAACTAAAATTTCCTTTAATTTAAGTCTTGCCATATAGTCGCTGTTACCACCGAGAATTATATCTGTTCCCCTCCCAGCCATATTAGTAGCAATTGTAACAGCTCCTGCTCTACCTGCCTGAGCAACAATTTCTGCTTCACGTTCAACATTCTCTGGCTTGGCATTTAACAAATTATGTTGAATTTTTTCCTCGATTAATAGTGAACTTAGTAACTCACTTTTTTCGACACTTGTAGTACCTACTAAAACAGGTCTTCCCTCTCTGTGTATTTGTGCAGTTTCTTTAGCAACGGCCTTCCATTTACCTATCTCAGTCTTAAATACTTGGTCAGACAAATCTTTTCTCTTCCTTATTTGATTCGTCGGTATGACTGTTGATTCTAATTTATAGGTTTTTTCAAATTCAACTTCTTCAGTTTTTGCAGTTCCTGTCATCCCTGCGAGACCTGGATATAAGAGAAAAAAATTCTGATAAGTAATTGATGCTAATGTTTGAGTTTCGGGCTGAATTTTAAGATTTTCTTTCGCTTCTATTGCTTGATGTTGTCCGTCACTCCAACGCCTTCCTGGCATTATCCTGCCTGTAAATTCATCGACTATCACAGCCTCTTCATTTTTAATAATGTAATTTACATCTCTAATAAATAATTCTTTGGCTTTTAAAGCATTAGTTATATAGTGTGCCCATGGATCTTGAGGATTATATAAATCAATAACTCCCAAATACTCTTCACATTTAGCGAAACCTTGATCAGTTAATATACAACTTCTCTGCTTTTCATCAACTTCATAATCCCCTTCCGGATCAATCCCATCTTTACTTAATTCTTTTGCTTTAACTAATGCCAAAGCCAATTCTGAAGCTTTTTGATATTTTTCTTGGGGTCTTTCAACTTGACCAGAAATAATTAAAGGTGTTCTAGCTTCATCAATTAGTATTGAATCAACCTCGTCAATCACGCAGTAATTGAATTTTCTTTGAACCACTTCATTAATATCAGTAGACATATTATCCCTTAAATAATCAAATCCTAATTCGGAATTCGTAGCATAAGTAATATCACATTCATAATTTTTCTTTCTCTCAATTGGGCTCATATCTTGCTGAATCAAGCCAACTGATAAGCCCAAAAAACGATGAACTTGGCCCATCCATTCAGCATCTCTTCTAGCGAGATAATCATTTACAGTAACAACGTGAACCCCTTTCCCAGTTAATGCATTTAAATAGCAAGGTAATGTTGCAACAAGAGTTTTACCTTCTCCAGTCTTCATTTCAGCAATTTGACACTCATGTAAAACCATCCCGCCTATTAACTGGACATCAAAATGTCTCATATCAAGAACACGTTTACTTGCTTCCCTTACGATTGCAAAGGCTTTAGGAAGAAATTCTTCCAGGAGTACTTTTTGTTTTTTAAAGTCTAATTCTGATGAAATCTTTGATTTAAGATTTTGAGTTTCTTTTCTTAGCTCATCATCACTATATTGAGAAATTTCTTCCTCTAAAAAATTTATCTCTTCCACTATTGGTTGATAGCGCTTTAACTTTCGTGTATTCGGGTCTCCCAACAAAAGTTTTAGCATAAGTCAAAGTCCTTAAAAAATTCATCCTATTACAAACATTATAAATTAGTGCGTTACAACAGAATGCAGAAATTTTTTATCTCTTTATTTTATAGAAATGATCGATTAAGGTATTTAGATTGAAATCAGAAAGATAAGTGACTTATCTTTCACTTTTCTAAATCTTTTTAACAAATGAAAGAAATATCTCTAATCAACCATTCCAAGGGAGCTTTAGGGTTAAGGCTTTTTGGATTAGGTCCCAATCTCAAACCCACTAATGGATTAAACAAGCTACAAAAGTTGCTAGATAATAATGCTTTCTGGGCAAAAAATAGAACAATTAATGATCTAAAAAAATGTCTTGCTAACAGTGACGTTGTAATAAGCATTTGGGTTGGCAACGAAATAGTTGGTTTTGGCAGAGCTTTAACAGATGGAATTTATCGTGGGGTGCTTTGGGATATTGTTATAGATCAAAAGCATCAAGGCAAAGGTTTTGGGAAATTAATTGTAAATAATCTTTTATCTTCAAAAGAAATTAAAAATACAAGGAAAATATATTTAATGACGACGAATAAAAAATTGTTTTATTCTCAAATGGATTTCAAAGAAGTTACCTCTCAAAATTTGTTAATTCGTGAAATATAAAGTTCTTTTCTGTAGAATTCAAATCAAGAAACAAATCTACTATAAAGCCATCTTATAAAAGGACCTAAAATAGGAACTGGTGCAAAAGTGGGACCGCAAAAATCAAAGTAATCTCTATGCTCTTTTATTAATCCATTTTCACCAAATAATAAACGTGTAGTTCCAGGATAAATAAATTCTTTACCCATAATTTTTAAACCCATTGTCCATTCAACAAATCCACAATTTCCAGTTATGGAAATCGCATGAGTTTTTAAAAAAACATCATCACATCTTTTAACTAGCTTTTCTTGAGCTTTAATATAAGAATCTAAGCCCTCTGTTTCCTGGGTTGGGTCTACAAAAATAACATTCTCATTATAAAATTCAGCCCATTTTTGTTTTGTTGGTGCATCTATACCATAAGGTTTAGTAAATAATCCTTTTAAATCCTCAATAGAAATTACTTTTGTCATTACGAATTGATGATTACAAACACTTTAAGAGATACAAACATTAAAAGCGGATGAAGACATTCGAATAATCTACAATCTGCTCAAAAGGGCTGCAATATAGTAGTAAATAATTCAAACTAAAACTTTAAAATTTTTTTGTTCCTTATATTGACGAGCCATGCAGATATTATTGCAGATGAAATTTTGAAATTTTTCTTCATTTAGATTCATGCAAAGTTAATGCATAAGCGGTTTTTTTAATTTTTAAATTTTTAGTAAACGATAGAAATAATTTTAAAAATATTTCAAATTATCTTTGAACGAACTAAAAAAAAAATTTATTGTTATGTTGATCCTATATTCATTTAGATATGGTATTAAATAAGAACTTTAGAGCTTCAACTCTTATACCAATCTATACAAAAGCAGGAATAACTAATAAATTAAATTTTCTATCTTATTGGAAACTTAAAAATAACTATTTAAATGTTGAAATGAAGTTAAGTTTTAGAGATGCAAAAGGACAAAAATTTAAGGAAAAACACATTAAGATTGATCCCAAGCCCAAGGTTTATGAATTATCACTTGAAGAGCTTATGGAAAAACCAATTTTAAAAATAAAAGATGGATTTAATTCATATGTTGAAATTGAAGTATTTTTTGAGAGAGAGCCGTTAATCAAATATCCAGCAATAATTTATAGTCTAGAAAATGAAAATTACTCCAGCTCAGTTCATTCTTGTTTAAGAACTTTTAATCCTTCCGAAAAAATTCCCACCTATTTTAAGGAACTTAATCAAACTGGATTTGATTCTTTTTTCAAAAAAAACATAAAAAACTATATCTTATTTATTGGAGGTGAGAAACAGGAAACATATAATTTCAATATCTCCTTAATAAACAAAAATAATAAAAAAATTTTTTCTAAAGAAATTAAGCTTAAAAATAATTGCGCAAAAAAATTATTCAATATTGTTCTGGAAGAGGAATTCAATCTAGATAAATATGAAGGGGAAATACTAAAAGTAATTATTGGACATGATATTGAAGATATATTTCCAAGATTTTATGTTGGAAATTATTCAACAAGTAGCTTACCTTCGATCACACATACTTTCTTTGACGAGAGCAATTTACCCAAAACTAATAAAAATCTTCAAAAAAATAATTTAGCTTCCGCTTTTATATTTCCCTTACTTAAAGAGTATAATCTCATTTCAAGCATTTCATCCTATAAATCAAATCAGATATGGAAGGGACAAATAATTATTAAATTATTAAATCAAGAAGGAAATACACTATTTAAAAAGTATTTAAATCAATCCCAATTTAACCTTTTTAATAATATTTCGAAAAACTACACAGATGAATTTTTCAATATCTCGGAAAACTCTAATTTAGAGAATTTATTTTGTAAGTATGAATTTATATCTGAAAATTTTCCTAAAAGATTTAAGTTAGGTCTCAATATAGGTCCAAAATATGAATCTAATAAATCTACTAATATTTGTTTTTCTCCTCAAATAAGTGAGCAAGATTTAATGAAAAAAGAATTTAATACAACTTGGGCTCCGATTGGTGGGTCTTCAAACTTTAATGTATTTTTTCACAATACATCTTTTAACTTAAAGTCATCATGTGATCATCTTGAGGTTATTATATTTTCTAATAATGGAGAGAATAGAACTTTAAATTTAAATTTAAAGCCTGATCAAAGTATTTTATTTAATTCTTCAAATAAAGATATACGCAGAATAATTGGAGAGGAATTAGGTTACCTATACATAAGAACTTCAAACCCTTTTTTTAGTTGTTGGTATTTATCTATTAGTCAAAATGGAGTAGGTGGAGATCACTCTTTTTAGGATTTAGACTTCTCTGAAGTAAAGTATTATGATTATCATTTGATTTCAATAGCAATAATGCAAAAAAATTTCAATAAACAAGAATTTTTTTGGAGCGAAACTTACGCCGAAGAATATGCAAAAAAAAATAAAAATTTTGATAAAAAATTAATCTTAGAAGGATGGTCCACAATTCTTAGAAAGATAAAAACAAAACCTACTAAAATATTAGAATGTGGAGCAAATATCGGGAGAAACATAGATGCCTTAAAAGATATTTATCCAGAAACTAAATTTACTGCGATTGAAATATCTTCAGGTGCTTGCACAAAATTAATCAATAAATTTCCAAATTTAGAAGTTATAAATACAAGTATCTTAGAAAGCAGTTTGAAAAGTAATAATTATGACATTGTTTTCACTATGGGCGTTTTAATACATATTCATCCTGATAACCTACTTTCAAATCTTAAATTAATAAAATCTTATTCAAGTAAATACATTATTTTTGGTGAATATTTCAATAGAACTCCTAATCAAATAAATTATCAAGGAGAAAACGACATTCTATTTAAAAATGATTTTGGCAAAATTTTTATAGAAAATTTTAATTCTGAATATAAACTTTTAGATTATGGTTTCCTATGGGGATATATCTATGATTTGGGAGGTTTTGATGATATAACATGGTGGGTCTTTGAAAAAATTTAAAATTCTCACAAATTTGTTTTTGCTAAAAGAAGAGTTCTCTTAACCTGGGGAGGAAATTTTTAATATAATGACGAACTATTTAATTAGATAACCATAACTATAAATTAAATCTGAAATAAACATAAGTATTAAATACAGTTAATATGAATATGTAATCAAAATATAAATTTTTATTACTGACGGCCATTTATAAAAATGCTATTGGTATTAAATTATTTTATACAAATTGCAAGCATATTTTAGTAATATTTCTAACAACTAAAAAGGTCTCTTTACAAACACGAAGCGGATGAAGAGATTCGAACTCTCGACATTCTCCTTGGCAAGGGGCTACGCTTTCCCCATAACATGAGTCATAGCAATACTTTAAAGAAATAAAATATTAAATATCATTTAATTAGTGCAGAAATTAGTGCAAGAATTTATAAATCTAAATTACTGAGTTATGAGTAGTACAAAAATAACAACTCTCCATAATAGATTGATAAAAGGTAATTTTAAGAACTAATTAATAAATATAAAACTGAGATCACAATGTGATCTGAGTAAATGCTTGACAAATAGAAACATAGCCAATATATTGGTAACACCTGTTAATTAAAGTTATGCCAAACAGCGCAAATAACGAATCATTAAACATTACTGATGAAGTGATAAAGAAATCAGCAACTATAAAAGCTTATACAGAGTGGAAAAAAAACACTTCCTATTCAGAAGACATAAAAAATAAAGTTGAATTTGCTATGCAAGTAAATGAAATAGGATTCGAAGATGATGGTCAACCTTACAATGAATTTAATGTAATTGAGAGATATGCCTACAATGATAGTGATGCAGCAAGATCAGTTGAATCTATAAATGACCTTGATGAAAAAACCAAAAGCGAATGGAATAGGCCCAAAACAAAAGATGAAGTAGAAAAAGATAGAAGAGAAGCTGAAAAGTTTTTTGAAGTAGCCGTAGAAAGGTCTTGCATTTCAACAAAAGCTGCTTTTCTAAAATCAGAGAGATATCAACTACAAGTTCCGTCTGGTTTAGATATCTTAATTCAAAGTGCTAGTGCAGCCCAAGGAAGATCTGCTGCTTCGTTCGCTTTGTATGCATTGGAATATGGCTTAAACCAACTATTAGAAAATGGATCAATCCCAAAAATTGCAGAAAAAAAATATCAATCACATTGTGAAATGCTTGCTGCACTAGGAGATGTTAAAACACTGTTTAAAAAAGTTGGAGAAAGAGATCCTTATTTTGAAGAAAAATCCTGTTACTAAAGATTTTTCCCTTAGCTGATATTATCAGCCTCCCATGAAAAAGTGCATCAAACCCCGCCAGGCTGATGCACAAAGGGAGTCCAAGAAACCACTCTTATCCCCATAATTATTTTAATGGCAAATTTAAATTTAGAAGGTATTACTAAGAAAAAACTTTTTTGTACCGGTCCCTCACTCTTAAGTGAATATATTGCTAATCCCGATCCTTGCCCATTACCAATGTGGGCAAGTCATATTGCGAAACCCGATAAAAAATCTTCTTTCGATTTAGACCAATACAAAAAGACCCATAAAGAAGTAGAAACTTTCGTTAATCCCATTTTTCAAAATATGTTGAGCAGTGCTTATCATTATGAGCCTGATACCAAAAAATTAAAATGTGTGATTAAAGGAAAAACAATCTTCGGAGTTCCTGATTTATTAGCCACCACCAAAGAAAAAATTTTTGTATGTGATATCAAGACAGGCGAACGAAAAATTACAGAGCATTCACTCCAAGTTGGGACTTACGCCTTTATGGCTTTAGCTCAAGGCATTGCCCAAGATATTGGTGGTCTCTATCTTGCATATGGATCAAAAAAAGAAAATTTAGAAATAATTGAACTACCAAATATTGAAGATATATGGACTTTGGAAAGGCAAGTTAAAGCAGAAGAACTAATGGATTTACTTGAAGAGGAAAATGAGCCTACTCCAAACCCATCAGAAAATAATTGTAGATATTGTAAATGGTCTAACAGATGTAATGTCGCGCATAAATCAACAAAGAAAGTAGAAATGTTCTCGGTATTGAAAAAATGAAAAAATCTGCAAAGTTTAAAAAAATTATAGGCATAGTAAATTGTTCAAGCCCATATTTGATTATTCATCTAGAAAGCAAATTTGAAGAAACAATTTATGCAGAATTATCTTCAGATTCTTTTCCAATACATCATGCAAAAATGATGATGGGTCAAGAATTACTTTTTGATAGAGATGATGGTCAGAACCAATTAGCAAGAATATTACCTTTTACTCGCCAAAAACCGGAAGTTATAAGCAAACTAATTAGCAAATTAATTAACCAAGGCAAACATAAATTATCCAAAATCCCAGTTTTAGATTCACAAGATTCATTGCAAGAAGATACTAAAGATTTAAAAAATAAACTCTCGTTTCTTCTAAAACTTGAAAGTCTTTACTTAGAAGATCCTCACAAAGATCAAATTACCTAACTCAAAATCCTATTTTTTATCACATTCAGTACGATGATTACCAAAACAAGATCAATACAAACTTATTACAAGGGATACTATTTTAGAAGTCGCCTTGAGGCAAGATACGCCGTATTTTTAGATTATTTAGGAATTCGCTGGAAATATGAAACGGAAGGATACATCATTGACAAAAATGAATTTTCTGAAAGTTTCGGTCATGTTGGTGAGGCATACCTTCCAGATTTTTTTCTTCCTGATTTACATATTTATTTAGAAATTAAACCTGAAGGACCTACTGGACACTCTAATTTTTCTGAAGATGTAAATAAAGCGTTAGCTTTTGGCGCCTACGTATGTCAAGGACTTCCTGAGGAGAATGATATAAACCCTGCTGGATGGATCGAGAGAGGTTTTGACAATCCATACGCTGACAAAAGATATTCATTACTTGTACCCTTCGATCATGGTTATGACTGGTGTTATTGTCATTCACAAAAAAAGATTGGAATAGAATATGAAGGGAGAAGCGATAGATTAATTCCTAGAGATCAAAAAACTGATGATAGGGGACATAATTCAGATGCTCTAATACTTAGACAAGCTTGGCGAGCTGCAAGAACTGCAAGATTCGAACATGGCCAAAGAGGAATGTTATGGAAATAAATAACGAAGAAGTTTATGATCCAGATGATAAGGAGATTATTGAAGTATTAAATAATTACCTTGAAACGAGATCAAAAATGCTCGATAACTTACAGACAATAATTGGACTGCTGATGGAACATCTTGTTGCATATAAAGAACAGCAATCACATCTAAGACAATTAACCAAATTACTTCAAACAAAACGAATAAAGGGATATAAAAACCACCTTAAAGATTGCTATGACAAAGATATTTAAAATAAAAATCAAACATCATTAGTGCAGATTCAAGTGCAGAATCGATATTATGCACTTACAAACACTTACAAACACTTATTTAGAAAATATCTCTAACCAATAAAAAACCCTGTCTATAACAGGGATTTAGGGAAGCGGATGAAGAGATTCGAACTCTCGACATTCTCCTTGGCAAGGAGATGCTCTACCACTGAGCTACATCCGCATAACGTTTTTATTTTATCTCAAAGAGGGGATCAATGATAGAAATAATTAAATTTTTTCAATTAATTTAAATTTTTAATCAAGGATCCCATCTCAATTGCTTGTAGAGCATAATTCCAACCAAGATTATTTTTAATTCCTGCTCTTTCTAGAGCCTGCTGCATAGTATCAGTAGTCAAAACTCCAAAAATAATTGGAACATTGTTTTCATATGAAACTTGTGAAATACCTTTGCTAGCCTCAGATATAACTACATCATAGTGGGAAGTTTCCCCACGAATCACAGCCCCTAGAGCAATTACTACGTCATAACTCTTTTTTTTCATGAGGGTTTTAGCTGCGATTGGTAATTCGAATGAACCAGGAACCCAAACTATATCTAATTGATTGCTTAATTCAGATGTGTCTAAACCATGTCTTTTTAAACAATCAAGACAACCAGATAAAATTTTATTTGTAATTAAATCATTAAATCTTGCTATTACAATCCCAACTTTTAAAGTAGATGCATTAGTAAAAGATCCCTCAAAAATAGCCATTAAATTTTATTTTGATATATTAATAGACTCTCACGAAAAGGTATTAAGTTCAAACTAATGAAGAAACAATTCCTGTAACAAAAACCAAAACAACCCAAACAGCAGCAATAGAATAAATTTTTCTCCTACTTTCTCGCTGTCCTTCCTCAGTAGAAGGTTGAGTCACATATAAAACGGGCACTCCAACTACCGCAATCAAAGATGCAAATAATAGAGCATTTACGAAGAAAAAGTTAACAGCTTGCATAATTCAGTCTTAAGTTTCAAGTTATTATAAATACTATAATCTCATGAAAATGATAATTTTTAGAGAAAATTTACATACTTTAGCCACATTAAAATGCAAAAAAAATTTTTCTACCTAATATCTATTTAGGAATTAAAAAAGTATGCAAGAAGATACGTTAATTCAAAAAAATTTATTTGCTATTGGTAATGAAAATAATGAGCAAGAAGAAATAAGAAAAATTCCAGAAGATTTATCTTGTGAAGATTTAAAAAAAGAATCTAAAAAAAGACCTAGACAAAGAAAAAATTCAACTAATTTAATAAATAAATTCAAAAATGATTTAATTTCAAATAACAAAAATGTTTGTATCAATGAAGAATCTTATAGCTATAAAACAGTTTCAAAACTCAAATTAACTCCTGTAATGAAGCATTATGTAACTCTAAAAGAGGAAAATAAAGATAGGTTATTACTTTATAGATTAGGAGATTTTTTTGAATGTTTTTTTGAGGATGCTGTATTAATATCTAACCTTTTAGAAATAACACTTACCAGTAAAGATGCTGGAAAAGAGATTGGTAAGATCCCTATGGCAGGGGTTCCTCATCATGCAATGGAAAGATACTGTGCTGATTTAATTAAAAAAAATTATTCTGTGGTTATATGCGACCAACTTGAAAAAAGTTCTGGAAATTATGGGACTCCAATTAAAAGAGGAATAACAAGAATAATTACTCCTGGAACTGTAATCGAAGAGGGGATGTTGATAGCAAAAAAAAATAATTGGATTACTGCTATTTACTTATCAGAAGAAAACTCAGATAAATCTTATGAATGGGGTATATCAAAAGCGGATGTAAGCACAGGAGAATTAATAACTTTAGAAGGTCAATCTCTTTCAAAACTATTTGATGAAATTATTAAATTAGATTCTTCAGAAATCATTGTAGGAAGCAATGAAGTTAGAAATTTATTAATTAAGGGAAATAGTCACATAACATATACAGTCTCTCAAGAGACTAATTTTGGTATTAATGAAGCAAATTATCTAATAAAAAAATATTTCCAAATTGCAAGCCTAGAAGGAATAGGACTTAAAAATTTAAACAATGCGACTAGATCTCTTGGAGGTTTATTAAATTATTTAGAAAAAATTAATCCTTCAAATTTAGATAAAGATTCTTCTGTAAAAATCTCATTAGACTTTCCACAAATTCAATTTGTTCATAACAAATTAATTATTGATTATCAAACTCAAAAAAACTTAGAAATCAAAAATACACAAAGAGAAAACAATTATGTAGGTTCGCTACTATGGAGCATTGATAGAACCTATACTTGCATGGGTGCAAGGTGTTTAAGAAGGTGGATAGATTCTCCACTATTAAACGTTAATGAAATTCATAAAAGACAAAATATAATTCAAAACTTTATTGAATCTAGACAATTACGTGTAGATACCCAAAATTTACTTAGAGCAATGGGGGATTTAGAAAGACTTGCAGGTAGAGCTTGTGCAGGGCATGCAAGTCCTAGAGACTTGATTGCAATAGCGGAAGGTTTAAAAAAATTGCCTAGATTAAAATCTATAATTGAATTGTTTAAATATGATCTCCCAGATTGGACTGGTCAATTAAAAAATATTGATGCAGGGCTCTTAGAGTTAGCTGACATTATAAGTTTTAAACTAATAGAAAATCCTCCTTTGAATATCAGTGAAGGAGGCATGATCCACGATGGTGTTGACAATATATTAGATGGTTTACGTAATTTAATGGATGATTACTCTGAGTGGCTAAATAAAGAGGAATTAAAAGAAAGGAAAATTAGCAAAATTTCAAACCTGAAAATTCAATTTCATAAAAATTTTGGTTACTACATTTCTATAAATAAATCAAAAATTAATTTAGCTCCGCAACATTGGATCAAAAGGCAAACACTTACTAATGAAGAAAGGTATATCACTTCAGAAATTAAAAATAAAGAAAATAAGATTTTCCAAATAAAAAGTAGAGCTTCATCAAGAGAATATGAAATTTTCTGCGAATTAAGAAATAAAGTTGCTGAAAAAACAAAACAAATAAGATCAATCGCAAAATCTATAGCATCTCTTGATGCATTGCTTGGTTTATCAATTACTTCATTAGAAAACAATTTTATAAAACCTTCATTAATACCAATAAATGATTCAATGACAAAAAATAGTACAAAAATTATCGCAGGAAGAAATCCAATTGTAGAGCAGTTGTTAAATGATAAAAACTTTATAGCGAACGATATCTCTTTTGATGAGAATCAAAAATTAATTATATTAACTGGTCCTAATGCAAGCGGAAAAAGTTGCTTTATAAGACAACTTGGTTTAATACAAATTCTCGCACAAGTTGGTAGCTTTGTTCCAGCTAATAATGCTGCAATCAAGATTGCAGATAGGATTTTTACAAGAATTGGGGCGGTTGATGATCAATCATCTGGACAATCAACATTTATGGTAGAAATGTCTGAAACTGCATCAATTCTAAATCAAGCAACTTCTAGCTCACTAGTTTTACTTGATGAGATAGGTAGAGGGACATCTACTTTTGATGGACTTTCAATAGCTTGGTCAGTAAGTGAATATCTTGCAAAAAAAATTCAATGTAATACTATTTTTGCCACCCACTATCATGAGCTGAATTATTTAAAAAATTCAAATAATAATATACAAAATTTTCAAGTTTTAGTAGAACAAAATAACGATCAGCTAATTTTTAGTCACAGGATTGTCAAAGGGGGCTCAAACAAAAGCTACGGTATAGAAGCAGCTAAATTAGCAGGAGTTCCAAAAGAAGTTATAGAAAAAGCAAAATCAGTCTTAAATTCTTTAGAAGAAAATAATAAATTAAATTATAATAATGATTAGATTTTTGATATTTTTATAAGATATATACTTTTTAAATAGTTTCCCTCAACAAGGCGTTAACTGCCGCAGCTGCCATGGCAGCACCGCCTCTAGTTGAATTCAAAACTATTCTAGGAAGATCAGTAGAAATCAGTTTGTTTTTGCTTTTCTCTACTCCAATAAATCCAACGGGCATTCCGATAATTAAACTAGGTAAATCTTTTGCATTCTCTAAAATATCAATTAAATAAGTTAAAGCTGTTGGAGAACTGCCAATTACAACAATAGGTGATTTGCTTCCAGAATTTATAGCAGATAACTCCTTCCAACCTTCACTTAAACCATATGCAGTTTTTGTTAACTCTATATGCTTATTTTCTCCAAACCACATTCTCGCCGTAAATACTTTATTCCTAGTGGTATTCTCTGCCATAGATTTTATAGCTGCTGCAGCCATATCGGTATCAGTTAAAATCGGAGCACCATTTTTAAGTGCATGAAGACCCTTTTCGCAAGCACCTTCACTAAAATTAATAAGATTTTGAACTGAAAAATCTCCTGAAGTATGGACTAATCTCTCTAAAACTTTTTTTTCCAAATAATTTAGATCGTTGGATCCTAAATGAGATCTTATAAATCTGATGCTTTCCAAAAAAATTGGATGATCTATTACCATTAAATTTAATTTGTGTTAAAAGTAATCATAGTTAATATATGGTTTTTATTGAGCGATTATGCCAATACAAATATTATGGGGTAATGATCTAAATGCTCAAAATACATTTATTCAAAAATTAATTGATAACGAAGTATCCAAAGAATGGAAGGAAATAAACGTAACTAATTTAAATGGAGATGATGATGAGCAAGTCAATAAAGCTTTTGATGAAGTTCTTACACCTCCTTTTGGAGATGGATACAGAATAGTTACACTAAAAAATAATCCAATTTTTACCTCAAAAAATGAGGATCTAAGAATTAAATTTGAAAAAATGCATGACAATATACCTCAAAATACTTATTTCATTTTGCAAAATACGAAAAAACCAGACTCACGACTAAAGAGTACTAAATTTTTACAAAAACTTATCAAAAATAATTTAGCCAAAGAAAAATCATTTTCTTTACCAGAAATCTGGGATTATGAGGGACAAAAAAAATTCTTAGAAGATGCAGCAAATGAAATGAATATTAAAATTGATAAAAATGCAGCTGAATTAATTATTGATTCTGTTGGTAATGATAGCTTTAAATTAATAAATGAATTAGCTAAAGCAAAAACATACCTTTCTGCAGTATCAAGTGATTTGAATTCACAACTTTTTCTAAATAGTATTGATGTAAAAAAAATATTTAGTGATCATCAATCCAACATTTTCAAAATCATTGATCTTCTCTTACAAAAAAATATTAATGAAAGCCTCATTGAAATAAATTATTCCTTACAGAAAGGAGAACCTCCTTTAAGACTAAATGCAGGTTTAATTAGTCAGATAAGAATTCATACAATCGTAAAATTAGCAGTAAATTCAGAAAACGATAATGCAGAAAAGATTTGTAATCTTGCAGGCATTTCTAATCCAAAAAGAATTTTTTTTATTCGTAGAAAAGTCAAGAATGTATCTCACGAATATTTAATAAATCTAATGAGTAATTTATTAGATATTGAATCATTACTAAAAAAAGGTAATAATCCTTTAAACGTTTTTACAGAGAATTTAATTAATTTAAGTTAACCAAATTATAAGTTTAAGAATTTAGATTATGATTTATATATGGCTTTACTAGTAAAAAAATTTGGCGGCACTTCTGTCGGTGATATTAAAAAAATTAAAAATATTGCAAGTAGCATTTTTCAAAGTAAAGAAGCAGGTAATGAAATTATCGTAGTTGTCTCTGCAATGGGGCAAACTACTGATGATTTAAATTGTTTAGCTGAATCAATTAGTAAAAATCCCAATCGAAGAGAATTGGATATGCTTCTCTCAACTGGAGAGCAAGTAACCATAGCTCTTCTCTCAATGGCATTAAACGAATACGGAGTACCTGCAATTTCAATGACCGGTAGCCAAGTTGGAATTATTACTGAATCAATTCATGGGAAAGCAAGAATTCTGGATATTAAAACAGAAAGAATCCAAAATTATATAAATCAGGGTTTTGTAGTTGTAGTAGCTGGATTTCAAGGAACAACATTAAGCCATACGGGTTCAATGGAAATTACAACTTTGGGTAGAGGTGGTTCAGATACTTCAGCAGTAGCTTTATCAACAGCTTTAGGAGCTGAGACTTGCGAAATTTATACAGACGTTCCAGGGGTTCTTACTACTGATCCAAGAATTGTTCCTAATGCAAAACTCTTAGATGAAATTAGCTGTGAGGAAATGCTTGAACTTGCAAGTGTCGGTGCTTCAGTTCTACATCCAAGAGCAGTAGAAATTGCTCGCAATTATGGAATTAAATTATGTGTCAAATCAAGCCAAAGTGACTCAAGTGGGACTCTGTTAGAAAGTCAAATCCAACCTCTCCCGCTAAAAAGAGGAAGCTTAGAATTAACAAAAACAGTCAACAGTCTTGAAGTATTAGAAAACCAAGCAGTATTCAGTCTCTCAAATATTCCTGATAGGCCTGGGATTGCTGCACAAATATTTGAAAAACTTTCAGAAGCAAGCATTAATGTAGATTTAATCATTCAATCTACAAATGATGGAAATAATAACGATATTACATTTACTGTTAGTGAATTAGAAGTTAAAAAGACTGCAGAACAATGTGAACTTATTACTAGTCAATTAGGAGGAGAATATAATCTAAAAACAAAAATGACTAAATTAAGTATTCAAGGAGCGGGCATTATGGGCAGACCTAGTGTTTCAGCTGATTTGTTTGATACTTTATCTCAAGCGAATATAAATGTCAGGTTAATAGCTACTAGTGAAATTAAAGTCAGCTGCGTAATCGAAATTAATAATATTCCAAAAGCTATTAGATTTGTTGCTGAAAAATTCAAGTTATCCGATACACAAATATTTGTTAATCCAATCAACGCAAAAAAAGATCAACCTGAAGTAAGAGGAATTGCATTAGATAAAAACCAAGTTCAAGTAAGTTTTCGAAAACTGCCTGATCGTCCAGGTGTAGCTGCATCAATATGTTTAGCATTAGCTGAAAATAATTTACTTTTCGATACTATCGTGCAGTCTGAAAGTATTTCCTCTTTAAAAACTAAGGATATTAGTCTTACAATGAATAAACAAGATAGAGAAAAAGCTAATCAAGTTTTTGAGGCCTTAACAAAAAAATTACCCGGATCATACATTGAAGATGGCCCTGCGATAGCCAAAGTAAGTACTGTTGGAGCAGGAATGGCATTTAAGGTTGGAACGGCTGGAAAAATATTTAGAGCATTAGCTGATCAAAATATCAATATTGAAATGATTGCTACTAGTGAAATCAGAACTTCATGTATTGTCTTAGAAAAAGATTGTGACAAAGCAGTGAATGCTATTCATAATCATTTCGAATTAGGAAAATAAGTTCCTTTTAATTATTTCTTGCCAATTTTTGTCTTAATTTTTTGATTCTATCCCGCAAATTTGCTGCTTCTTCAAAATTTAACTCTTTTGCAGCATCTTTCATTTTAATTTCTAACTTTTCTATTAAATCAGGTAATTCTTCTAGCAAACATTGATTATCACTGGAATTGAGAATTACGTCAGTTTTGTTATTGACTATATTTATTAAATCTTTAGATAAACCACCAGCATCTAATTTCCTTGAAAGTTCTAGAAAAGATAATATTGAATTTTCTATTTTTTTGCCTGCTGGTTTTGGAGTAATACCATTTATTTGGTTATATTTTTTTTGAATAGTTCTTCTTCTTTCAGTTTCAGATATAGCTTTTTTCATTGAATCTGTAAAATTATCTGCATATAGCAAGGCAACACCTTCAACATGTCTTGCAGCTCTTCCTATTGTTTGAATCAATGACCTTTCTGCTCTCAGAAAACCTTCTTTATCAGCATCTAAAATAGCAACTAAGGATACTTCAGGAAGATCTAATCCCTCTCTTAATAAATTAACTCCTACCAAAACATCATATTCTCCAATTCTAAGGTCTTGAATAATTTCAATTCTTTCAATTGAATGAATTTCTGAATGCAAATATCTAACTCTTACTTTATTTTCAGATAAAAAATCAGTTAGATCTTCAGCCATTCTCTTAGTAAGTGTTGTCACTAGCACTCTTTGATTCCTTTCAGCTCTAATTCTTATTTCAGATAAAAGATCTTCTATTTGGCCCTCACTAGGTCTTACATCAATTACAGGGTCTAATACTCCAGTTGGTCTTATAACTTGCTCAATAAATTCACCATCACATTGATCTAATTCCCATTGACCGGGAGTTGCACTTATAAATAGTGTTTGCTTTGATTTTTCCCAAAACTCTTCACATTTTAAAGGTCTATTATCTGCAGCACTTGGCAGTCTAAAACCATGATCTATTAAAACTTTTTTTCTAGATTGATCACCGTTGTACATCGCGTGAAGTTGAGGACATGTTACGTGACTCTCATCGACTACTAACAACCAATCTTCAGGAAAGTAATCTATTAAGCATTCTGGAGGTGACCCTTCCTTCCTTCCTGATAAATGACGAGCATAATTCTCAACCCCATTACAATAACCAACCTCTTTCAGCATTTCTAAATCATATTTTGTGCGTTGTTCTAAACGTTGAGCCTCTAACAATTTTCCTTCGTATGTAAATTTATCGAGTTGAGTTTTTAATTCACTTCTAATTGCACTGATTGCACTCTCTAGTCTTTCTTTTGGAGTGACAAAATGCTTCGCGGGGTAAACACTTACTTGTTCTAAACTTTCAAGTATTTCTCCAGTAGTAGGGTCAACATATCTAATAGCCTCGACTTCATCACCAAATAATTCGATTCTTATTAATCTATCTTCATAGGCTGGACCAATTTCTAAAACATCGCCTTTAATTCTGAATCTACCTCTAGTAATTTCAATATCATTTCTAGTATATTGATTTTCAACAAGAGATCTTAAAGAAGAACGTAGATTGATAGATTTTCCAACTTCAAATTTAACTGCAGCCTTTAAATATTCACTTGGTATACCCAGACCATAAATGCAACTTATAGATGCTACTACAATTACATCTTTTCTCTCAAACAAAGACCGTGTTGCGGAGTGCCTGAGCATATCTATTTCTTCATTAATTGAAGCAGTTTTTGCTATATAAGTATCACTTACAGGGACATAAGCTTCAGGTTGATAATAATCGTAGTAAGAAATGAAATACTCAACAGCATTTTTTGGAAAAAATTCCCTTAATTCATTACATAGTTGTGCTGCTAATGTTTTGTTATGGGCTAATACAAGAGCTGGCCTTCCTGTTTGTTGAATTACATTCGCAATGGTAAATGTTTTACCAGTTCCAGTAGCTCCTAAAAGAGTCTGAAACTCTTTACCATTATTAACGCCTTTAACTAATTTTTTAATAGCTTCAGGTTGATCTCCATTTGGTTCGTAAGGAGCTTGAAGCTTATAGTTATTCATCAAACTAATAGCTAAAGGATATTGCTATACTAAGAAATTTTTTTTCCGATTATTGAATTTTTCAAAGATTCTTTTAAGCCTCTAACAACCGCAATCATTGATATTAAATCATCTAATTTATTAACTACAGATCCAACGCCAACTGCTGAGGCTCCTGAGGATATTGCTAATGGACAAGTTACTTGGCTTAATCCAGAGGCACTCATGATTGGTATATTCAGTGATTGTTTCTTAAATTCTTGATAAATAGCATAGGTAGCTGCAAGAGTTGGTACTGATTTTTCAAAAAAGCCTTGAATTCCTGGAGAGTAAGGATTAGAACTGGTACCACCTTCTGTTTGAATAATATCAACACCTTCTTCCACTAGCTTTACAGCAAGATCAACTTGTTTATCAATAGGCATAGTATGAGGAACAGTTACTGATAAAGGAACATTAGGCAATAAATCCCTCGTCTCTTTTGTGATGTTTAAAACTTTCTTATCTGAAAAATTAATACCTTTTTCATAAAAAGTATCGTAATTTCCTATCTCAATTAATGAGGCCCCTGCCTTTACAGAGTCTAAAAAAGATCTTGGTGCTACTGAACTCACACACACTGGCAATGAAGAATTCTTAATCGCCAAATCAACGAGTTC
>CACNAI010000010.1 GCA_902618335.1 uncultured Prochlorococcus sp.
GCAAAGTAGGAAGTTGGGAAGATGAGGATGGCAACCACATTGAAATGGGTTTACATGTATTTTTTTACAATTATGCAAATTTATTCAAATTAATGAAAAAAGTGGGAGCTTTAGATAATTTACTCCCAAAAGAGCATACTCATCTATTCATCAATAATGGTGGGGAATTGAAATCGTTAGATTTTAGATTCCCTTTGGGTGCTCCATTTAATGGACTAAAAGCTTTTTTTACCACCGAACAACTTACTTGGGTTGATAAGTTTAGAAATGCCTTAGCTCTTGGAACAAGCCCAATAGTTAGAGGATTGATAGACTATGAAGGAGCAATGAAAATAATTAGAGATCTAGATAGAATTAGTTTTAAAGAATGGTTTTTAAACCATGGTGGAAGTGAAAAAAGTTTAGAAAGAATGTGGGATCCTATTGCATATGCTTTAGGTTTTATTAATTGCAAAGATATTTCAGCAAGATGCATGTTAACTATCTTCATGATGTTTGCTTCAAAAACAGAAGCCTCAAAACTAAATCTTTTAAAAGGTTCTCCACATAAGTGGTTAACTCAACCTATTGTCGACTACATCACAAAAAAAGGGGCAAAAATCCACCTTAACCATAAGGTAGAAGAAATTATTTATGAAAAGGAATCCTCCTCTTATTCAGTTAATCAGTTGAAAATATCTTCTCCTGAAGGAACTAAGGCAGTTTTTGCAGATAAATTTCTTGCTGCCTGTGATGTTCCTGGAATAAAAAAAATAATTCCAAAAGAATGGTATCAATTTAAAGAATTTGAAGGTTTAAAAAAACTTAGAGCAGTTGCTGTTGCCACAATCCAATTGAGATACGACGGTTGGGTTACCGAATTAGAAAAAGTTAATACTGGAAACACACCAACTGGACTAGATAATCTTCTTTATTCTGCTGATGCCTCTTTCAGTTGTTTTGCAGATTTAGCACTAGCAAGTCCAGCAGACTACAGAAAAAAAGATATGGGATCACTCCTCCAATGTGTTTTAACTCCCGGGGATAGATGGATGGGAAGATCTACAGAAAGAATTACAAAAGAAATAGATAGAGAGGTTCGCCGTCTATTCCCATCCTCAAAAAACCTTAAATTACTTTGGAGTAACGTAGTGCAAGTTCCACAATCACTCTATAGAGAATCTCCCGGTATGGAACCTTTCAGACCCGATCAAAAAACATCTATATCTAATTTCTTTATGGCTGGTAGTTATACAAAACAAGATTACATAGACTCTATGGAGGGAGCTACAATGAGTGGTCATTTAGCTGCTGCTGCAATTTTAGATAAGAAAGCAGAACTAGCCAAAAATCTTGCAGTAAGTTAATTGATGGGTACTTGGCTAAAACATGACGTAATAACAGTTGTTAATGCGCCTCTTGAAAATGTTTGGAATACATGGAGCGATTTAGACTCAATGTCACTTTGGATGAGCTGGATTGAATCTGTAAAAACAATTGATGAGGAGACTAATACATTACCAGATTTAACAGAATGGACTTTAGCTGCAAATGGCTTTAGGTTTAAATGGAAAGCTCAAATTACTGAAAGAGTCGATAAAAGCAAACTTAAATGGAAATCTATAGGAGGTTTACCAACTGAGGGATCAGTGGTTTTCGAAAGTAAAAGTGATCAAATCACCACGGTAAATTTAGCAATAACTTATGAGCTACCTAAAATGATTGCGCGATTAATGAAAGAAAATATTTTAGGCAAAATGGTTACAAACGAATTACAGGCCAATATTGATAGGTTCAAAGATTTAGTTGAAAAGAACTATAGAAAAAATTTTTCTAACTAAAAATATTAATTGCTACATCAAGTAGTCCTTCAAAAGTATATTTTTGTGCCTGACTATCAACTCTTCCAAAAATCTTGTTACATATTTTTGTTGTCTGAGGTCCAATAGTTAAAAGCTTAATTTGATCAAAATATTCTAACCATTTTTTACCAAGTTTTTTTTCTAGTAAAAAAGCAGAATTTGATACGGTTTTACCGCTTGAGAAAATAATTGCATCGACTTTTCTATTAGAAATAATATCAATTGTTTCTTGTGGAATTGAGTCAGGACATCTTGTTTCATACGCAGCAACCTCAAATACACGGGAACCAGCCTTTCTAAATTGATCTGCAATTATATCCCTACCACCTGTTTGAACTCTTGGTACAAAGACTCGAAGTCCATAACCAGATACTGGGAAATTATCAATTAAACTTTCAGCAACAAATTCTGGAGGTATAAAATCAGCCTTAATCCCAAAATCATCAAGCGTTTTTGAGGTTTTTTCTCCGACTACAGCGATTTTTGTTTTTTTAGAACACTCTTTTAATGAACTATTAAAATATTTAAGTCTTTTATCCACAAATTTGATTCCATTACTACTGGAAAAAATAATCCAATGAAAATCATTTATTTGATTTAGTGCTTCGTCAAGAGGATTCAAATCATCAGGATCACCAATACTTATTGCAGGTAGATCAAATATATTGGCGCCCTTGCTTATAAATATCTTTTTTATATCCAATATCCCTTCTTTTGATCTAGTGAAAATTATATTTCTTTGATAGAGGGGTAGATCAACTATTTGCATCCTTATCCTCGTCATTATTCCCTTGATTTTTATTTTTTAGTTCATCGAGGAGTTTCAAGACTGATAATCCTTTATCAAGAACAACATCGTCTTTAAAAATTATCTCTGGAACTCTTCTCATCTCTATTCTTTTTCCTAAAGTATGCCTTATTGAGCTTTTAGCAGTATTTAAATTTGCCACAATCTCTTTCCTCACTTTTTCCTCAGCAGTTGAAGTTATATAAATTTTACAATGTTGCAAATCACCTGATAAATCAATCTTAGAAATATTGACGAAATAATCCCTAATAAGATCATTTTCCAAATCATTTTGCAAAATAAGGGTTATTTCTTTCTTCAAAAGAGAAGAAACTTTTGCAATACGGTAATTATTTGGCATTATGGTTGTAAATTTATTGGATTTGTCATCGCTTGCAAGACAAAATAAACAGTTATGAAAGCACTTAAGACAGAAGATATCAAACCTACTATTGTAAGTGGATTTGATCTATTCTTGAATAAAGGTTCAAGCAATGCAGCAAGTCCCCCAATAATGATGGATATTAAATACTTGGGATATCTTGCAACATTAGAAAAAAATTCGCCCATCAGCTCCACAAATAGATTACTTTTTTAGCTAAGTTTTAACAAACATTAAACAGCATGATTACATTATATCAATTTAGGCATAGTGCTTTTTGTTTAAAAACAAGAATGGCTCTTCATGCAAAAAAACTACAATATCGAGTTGAAGAAGTAACACCTGGAATAGGTCAATTTGAAATCTTTAAATTATCAGGTCAAAAACAAGTCCCTGTAATAGTTGATAGTAATGATCAAGTTATTAATGACTCTTCAAATATTTGTGCATACATAGATAAAAAAAATGATAAAAATCCACTTTTTCCTGAAGACCCAATATTATTTGCACAATGCAAACTAATTGAAGACTGGGCAGATACTACAATGGCTACAAGTTGTAGAAAAGCTTTAATAAAATCTGCAATAGAAAACCCACAGCTAAGAACAGCATTACTTCCAGATGAAATACCTTCTTCAGTTAAAAGGATTGTTGATAAATTACCTTTTGAAAATCTAAGTAAAATCTCTAATGCAGTTTTGTCTTCTAAAGATAATTTAGAACTCCAAAAATTACTGGAAGCTTTATCAAAATCCTTAATCAATAAAAAATATTTAGTTGGTGATAGTTTATCAATTGCAGACATTTCAATTGCAGCTCAATTATCCCTTCTTAAATTTCCAAAGTCTGCAGGACCAATACTTTCAGGAGAGGGAAGTCAAGAATACATAAATAACCCTTATCTAGAAAATCTTTTCATATGGAGAAATAATTTAGAAGAATATCTTTTTAGTGCTAACTTTCAATAAATTCAAAAGTTAATTTATATTTATTTGTTTTCACAGCATGAATAGAAGGATCACCAACTTTTGAACCATAAGAAGCAACATATTGAACTCCGCAAATTGATGGTTTGTTTGAATTATTAACTTCCAATATTTCTTCGGAACATTTTTGAAATTTACTAATTGTCTCTACTTGATTAATCCTTGAAGCACCTGGCTTATGGGCTGTTTGTATAACTAGCTCATCTGCGAAAAAAATATCATCATCTTGAATCTGATTTCTCCCTGTAATTCTTGAATCAATATAAAAATCATCTTTCAAATAGGTAACTTGATTATTAATTGATTGAGGATCATTTACAACCTTAATTAAGTTTTCACCAAATATTGCTTTTCCAATAGACTCAGAATTTTTTGCGCGATTACCAACAATCAAATCTGAATCATTCTTAAAGAAATTGACTTTATAAATAACTGGTTCTTCTAAATCATTAATCATATCTTGAGAAGTAACAAGCCAACTCCCCTCAAACCATTTAGGATAAATTAAATCTTTAGAGGTATCTGATAATTTAAAATTTGGCAAAAATAATTCTGGCCATTGATTTACGCGATTTTCCAAGAACTCTCTTGCGCTAGAATCTAATAGAGCAAAAGAACTTTCTAAAAAAATTACTTGAAAAGTCAAGCAGAGAATTAATCCAAAAAGAATTTTCATTATGTCAAATCCACTAATAAGAGCATCAGATCATTATGTATTATTAGAACCAGATTCAAAAGAGAAAATTGTATCAAAACAAGAAGCAATTTTATGGTTAAAGAATTGGCTTACTAAGACAGAAACACAAACAATATATCAAACTATAGAGGATCCTGATCAAGAATTTTTTGAAGAATTATTGGAAAGCACTTATGAATTAGAAATAAAATTAGGATACGTTATCAAATGGTTTGCAGTAAGAATTGAACCAGATTAACTGATTATTTCTTTATGAATTGCATTGATTATTTTCATAGCAACTTCTTCTATAGTTTCCCTTTTTACCTGAATTCTTAAATCTGCTTGAGAATACAAATTTTCTCTAGATTCAAGAATTTTCATATATAAATCATTTAGATTCTTTCCCTGAAGTAGTGGCCTATTTTCAATTTCATTTTTCAATCTTTCAATTGCTATGTCTTTTTCAAGATCTATCCAAGCAATTATTCCCTGTCTTAAGATGCCCCAGTTTTCCGATTTTGTAACTATTCCTCCCCCCGTTGAGATTACTAATGAAGGAATTTTAATAGCTTCTTTAAGGCAGTTTGCTTCTAATTCACGAAAATTATCTTCTCCTTCATCATTAAAAATTTGATTGATAGATTTTTTTGCTAACTTCTCTATTAATGAATCTAAATCAATATATTTATACTTCAATAATTCAGCCAACTTCAAACCAGTTTGTGACTTGCCAGAACCCATCATTCCTATTAAAAATATACTTCTTCCCTTAATAATATGAACTGTTTTTTCGATAATAGATTGTTCCATAAAGACAAAAGCGTATTTAAAACCTTAAGATAGTATTATCGCAGACAGGTATGACTTCTACACAATCCAAACCATTACATGGAAAAGGACGTGAGTGCGTCATAACTCGACGTGCGTGCTTTAGTTCTAGTCACCGTTATTGGCTTCCTGAAAAAAGCCCTGAAGAAAATTTATCTCTTTTTGGCAAGTGCAGTATTGCACCAGGTCATGGTCATAATTATGAACTTATTGTTTCAATGGGTGGAGAACTAGACTCTGATGGAATGGTACTTAATCTCTCTGAGGTAAAACACTCTATTAAAGATAAAGTTACTGGACAATTAGATTTTCGTTTTTTAAATGATGTCTGGCCCGAATTTAATGTTAATAATCAAGAGGGTATACTTCCCACAACTGAAGCATTAATAAAGGTCATTTGGAGTCGTCTAAAGGATGATTTACCTCTTACAAGTCTAAGGCTTTATGAAAACCCAAATTTATGGGCAGATTATTTTGGAAAAAACATGGAAGCATTTTTAACAGTACAAACACATTTTGCAGCCGCTCATAGACTTGCAAAAGAAGAAATATCCTTCGATGAAAATAAAAAAATCTATGGGAAATGTGCCAGAGTTAATGGACATGGTCATAACTATCTCGTGGATATAACTGTAAAAGGAGAAATTGATAAAAGAACTGGAATGGTTTGCGATTTATCTGCCCTCCAAGAGATAATTAATGATTTAGTTGTTGAACAACTAGATCATACTTTTCTAAATAAAGACATCGAATTTTTCCATAATTGTGTTCCAACTGCTGAAAATATAGCTTTATATATTTCTGACATTCTTAAAAAGCCAATACATAACCTTGACGCAAAATTACACAAAATAAGACTCCAAGAGAGCCCAAATAACGCTGCAGAAATTTATGTTGATCAAAAGTTAACCAATTCATTAAATTTGAAATTTGAAAATAGTTTAATCACACAAACTTGAGTATCCCAAGAGTAATACTTCTTATAGCATCTAGTCTCGATGGGAGAATTGCATTTCCTGGAGGTGGAGAATCGCATCTTGGAAGCGAAGAAGATACAAAAATGTTAAATCAAAACTTATCAATGGTTGATGCCACCATTTTTGGTTTAGGTACTTTAATAGCTCATCAATCAACTTACCTGATTAAAAATCTCAATCATGATGACGAAGTAAATATATCAAAAAGACAACCAATTTCTATAGTTGCCTCCAATAGCAAAAAATTTGACAGTAATTGGAAATACTTTCGTCAACCAATTAGAAGATGGCTAATAAGCGCAAGTAAAGTTGATAATTCATCAAATGATGACTTCGAGAAAAAACTCTTTTTTGAAGATTCATGGGGAAAAACTTTAATTTCACTCAAAAAACAAGGTATAAATGATCTAGCTCTTTTAGGAGGTGCAAAACTTATAAATTCATTTATAAAAGAGGATGTAATAACAGATATAAAAATTACAATTATTCCACGAATTATTGGAGGTAGATATACATGGATCCCACCAGAACAAACAAATGAGATTTTTAATCTCAAAAGACTATGGGAAATTAAATCAATTAAAAATTTAATGAATAATGAAATCCATATTCATTACAAAAAAATTTGAAATAGATTCAATAATAAATGAGCCAAAACATACATAAAGTTGAAGTCAAATTGTCAATTAAGGAAATCTCTAAGGAGATATGGAATGAATTAGCAAATGAAATTAATAATCCATTTTATGAATGGACTTGGCTTAAAAACCTTGAAATATCAAAAAGTGTTTCAAGAGAAACTGGTTGGCAACCTCTATATTTTATTGCTTATAAAAATGACGAAATATTAGGAATAGCTCCACTTTTTTTAAAAAATCATAGCTATGGGGAATTCATTTTTGACCAATCATTTGCAAGATTAGCGCAAGAGCTGAATTTAAATTACTACCCCAAATTAATTGGAATGAGTCCTTATAGTCCTGTAAATGGATATCAATTTCTTTATAAAAAGAATAAAAATAAGAAAGAAATTACAAATTTACTTATAAACCATATCGAAAGCTTTGCGATTACAAACAAAATTTTAAGTTGTAATTTTTTATATATTGATGAAAGCTGGGGCAAGCATCTTAAATCTTTGGGATACCATGAATGGATAAATTCCAGCAGTGAATGGAGGAGTAATGGAGAAAAAACGTTTGATGATTTTCTTTCTAGATTTAATTCTAATCAGAGAAAAAATATAAAAAAAGAGAGGAAATCAATTACCAAACAAGATATTAAAGTAGAAATTTTTAATGAAAATGATATCAACCAAGAAATCCTCAAAAAAATGCATAATTTTTATGAACAGCATTGTTTGAGGTGGGGAGTTTGGGGAAGTAAATATCTAACATCTACATTTTTCGAAAAAATTGTTGATAATAAAAAAAATCTTTTACTTTTTAGCGCATCAAAAAATGATTCAAATGATATTTTTGCTATGTCGATGTGCGTTAAAAATAAAAACAACTTATGGGGTAGATATTGGGGCAGTCAAGAAGAAATATCTAATTTGCATTTTGAATTATGCTACTACCAGCCAATTGAATGGGCCATAAAAAATAGTATCCATTTATTTGATCCCGGAGCGGGTGGTAAACATAAAAGGCGGAGGGGGTTTTTTGCAAAAAACACCATTAGCTTGCATAAGTGGTTTGACAAAAATATGGAAAATATAATTTATCCTTGGCTAAATGAAGTTAATAAACAAATCGAGATGGAAATTGATTTTGAAAATAAATCTATACCCTTTAAATAAAAAATTATTTGGCTTTACCAATGATTATATTATTAATATAGTTTTTTATTAACTTCTTAGAATGGATTCTAGTAAAATTTTAGATGAAAAAATAAAGATTGATAATAATCTATCCAACCGATATATAGACTTAGATCCAAACGGTTATTTTATTATAAAAGTAGATTTAGAAGAAAATAAGATAATTTTAGAGCACTTTCTAAATAATATTAATGATGAAGGATATGCGCTTGACCCAGAAACAAATGAACAAATTAAATGCGACTCTCAAAATAAAAGAGCTAGTAATGAAGTTTTTGAAGGTATCAGTGCAAAACAACTTGGAATATTGATAACTGAAGAAAGAAATAATTTAATAACGAGACTTGATCATGCTTTATATTTAGGCCGAGAATTACAAAAAGCAGAAGAATGTTTATATAAAAAATTACCTTATATTCAAGATTAAGAAATTAAACGAAAAAATCTAATTTTTTTTTCTGATGGTAAATTAAGTAAAATAAAAAAAATTAATGAACATCATTTTCTATTTTGCATTTATAGGTTTTGGGTTTGGAGCTGCTTACGCATTGGATAAACTATTAAGAGCAGTAAAATTAATCTAAAATTTACAAAATTCTAATAGTCTCTCCATACAAGTCATATTCATCAGCAAAACAAATATTTGCTTCAACGAATTTACCAATATAATTTTTCAAATCATTTTTATCTTTAATAGATAAAATTACGTTTCCATCAATTTCAGGTGCAAAATGAAAAGATCGACCTATTAATTCGTTATTATCAGATATTTTTTCTACCAAAATCTTCATTTTTGAACCAACATATGTTTGATTTTTATCTTTAGATATATTTTGTTGAACTGAAATAACGTTATCTTTTCTTGCCTCTGCGACCTCTGGAGATACTCTATTTGGCAAGTCAAAAGCTGAGGTTCCTTCCTCAGGAGAAAAAACAAAAACTCCTACATGATTAAACTTGTGCCTTTTTACAAATTTCAGAAGATGTTCAAAATGCTCTTTTTTTTCTCCTGGAAAACCAACAATAAGACTGGTTCTTAATACAGCAGATGGTATTTCTTCTCTAATTTTTCCCAAAATTGATTCATTTAAAGCAGCCTGCCAAGGTCTATTCATACTCTTCAAAACATCTGGATGGCTATGCTGAAGTGGTAAATCAAAATAAGGAACTATATTATTGGAATCTTTGAAAGCTCTAATAACTTCCTCAGTTAAACCAGTTGGATAAGCATAATGTATTCTTATCCAAGGAATTGAAACTTTAGAAAGCTCATTCATAAGTTTGGATAAGGAAGGTTTTCCATATATATCTTGGCCATAATTAGTTGTTATTTGACTGATTAGTATGATTTCTTGAATACCCTGATTTACAAGCCTTTTAGCTTCTGCAACAATAGATTCAATTGGTCTACTTCTTTGAGGACCTCTCAACTTTGGAATGATACAAAAAGCGCAGTTATAATCACAGCCCTCGGCAATACGAAGATAAGCAACAAATTTTTTTTTATCTACAAAACGAGGTATCGCCTCATCTGCAATGAATTCTGGTATTTTTGAAACTTCATTAACGATTTCCCCTTCTTCTACTCTATTCAAAACCTTAGCGATCTTTTGATAATCTCCTGTTCCAACCAAACCTTTTATTTCAGGTATTTCTTTTAAAAGTTCCTCTTTAAAATGCTGCGCCATACAACCTGCAACAATCACCTCCTTTCCTTGATTTGTATATTCAAGAATTTTCCTAATTGATTCCTCCCTAGCTTGTTTAATAAAACTGCAAGTATTTACAACAACAACATTTGCATCATTTATATTGCTGTCAACTTCATAACCCTCCTTATCTAGTAAGCCTTGCATATGTTCAGTATCAACAAGATTCTTCTCACAACCAACATGACTAAATGCAATCTTAGAAAGTTTTTTATCTTTAACTTTGAGATTATTTTGTTTCACAGTATTTAAAAAATTAAAGCAGCATTTTTTACAAAACTTTCATGCCAAGATAATATTAAGATAAATCATGTAAATAACAAACTTTCATCAATCTATGACGCTTAAGACTTTAAAAAGTAGAAATAAAAAAGATCTGAAATGGCCAAAAATCATAATCGCAATTCTTAGCACAATAGGTTTAGTTGACACTGGTTCAATTACTTTAAAAAACTGGGGAATATTCACTTCTCTCTCATGCCCAGGTTTAAATAGTGGTTGTGAAAAAGTTATAAATAGTCCTTGGGGTACTTTATTTAAAAATAATCAAATTAATATACCTCTTTCATTTGCAGGATTTATTACGTATTTATCAATATTAATTGTCACAATCATACTTTCACTTAATTTAATTTCTCCGAAAGAAAAGCTTAATAAGTTTTTGTGGTGGTTAATATTTATTATCTCTTGTGCCTCTTCTTCATTTAGCTTTTTGTTAATCAATATAATGTCTTTTAAGATACAAGCATATTGTTTTTTTTGTATACTTTCAGCAATTTTATCTTTTTCTATATTTATAATTTCTATTATTGGAGCAAAGTTTGAAAGTAGAGAACCCATGATTTTTAGAGGATTTATTGTAGCCATAAGTGTTCTTATAGGCGGCCTTATTTGGTCAACTAATGTAGATCCTTCTAATGCTATTAATGTGCCTAGACCTACTGAAAATGTAGCACCGATAATTACCACTTCAAGCTCTCCACAGAAGATAAAATTCGCAAAATTTTTAAGAGAAAATAATATTGTTATGTACAGTGCGTATTGGTGCCCGCATTGTCATGATCAAAAACAACTTTTTGGTAAGGAAGCAGTTAAAGAATTAAAAGTAGTTGAATGTGCTAAGGATGGTAAAAATAATGATTATGAACTATGCCAAGCTAAAAAAATTAGTGGATTTCCATCTTGGGAAATAAATGGAGAAATTTTAAGTGGTACCCGTAACTTAAATGAATTATCGTCGCTAACCAACTATAAAGAAGATTCTAATTTTTAATAAATCTTTTTTGAATTTTTTGATCTAATTGCTGTCTAGTATGACATTCCCAATCTTTATCCTTATCTGGGAAATCATGTCTATAATGTCCTCCTCTACTCTCCTCTCTAAATAGACAAGCTTTTAATAAAGTTATAGTCGTTATTTGTCTATTTTTTAGGTCCAGTAATAGATTTAGTGCCCTTCTATTTCGTTCAATGAGTTTAATTTTTTGATCAAAATTAATTTTTTTAAGACTAATTAATAACGAATCTTTTTGCAAATGAACCATATCATCTTGAATATAATTTAGAAATTTACTCATATTTAACTTATTTCGAGATACACCCAGATTTAACCAACATAGTTTCCTTAGTTCATCAATTTTTTCTGAAATTTTAGAAATTTGATCTTCCTTGGGATCTTTAATATCAAAATCTTGTAATGATCTATGACATTTTATAAGAGCGGGACGATCATTCAAAACAATTGAAGACAATTTTCTCGCAAAAACCAGGCATTCCATCAGTGAATTACTAGCCAATCTATTTGCACCATGCACACCGGTTGAAGCAACTTCTCCAACTGCGTATAATCCTTTTCTTGTAGAAGATGCATTTAAATCAGTTTTCACTCCTCCCATCCAATAATGAGCAGCAGGTGCGACAGGAATAACCTCATTTAGAGGATTAACACCATATTCCTGACATCTACTTAAAATAGTAGGAAATCGTTCTACAACTTTCTCTGGATTAATATATCTTAGATCTAGCCCTACATGATCAACACTATTATCATGCATACTCTTCATTATTGCTCTACTCACCTGATCTCTAGTAGCTAAATCTCGATTTTTAAGATTTTTAACTGGGCTCTCTCCATTTTTGTCGACTAAAATAGCACCTTCTCCTCTAAGTGCCTCTGATATTAAGAAACAAGGTGCACCATAAAATTTTAAAGCTGTTGGATGAAATTGAACAAACTCTAAATCTTCAATTGCAGCGCCTGCTTGCCATGCAAGAGCAATCCCTTCTCCAGAAGATTGAGCAGGATTAGTTGTATTAGTGAATAAATGACCACCTCCACCTGTTGCCAAAACAACTGCTCTCGATTGAATCCAATATAAATTCGCTCCATCAAGAACCTGAACTCCTCTACATTGGTCATTATCAATGAGAAGTTCGGTTACCCTTACACCCCTGCAGTGAAGAATATTTTTTTTATTTTCAATATGATCTTCTAGAACTTCAACTAATGCTCTTCCAGTACGATCTTTAACATGTAAAACTCTTCTTCTAGAGTGAGCTGCTTCTAAAGTAGTAGCTAGTTGATCAGAACTTTGATCGAAAATCATACCTAAATTCTGTAATCTATTTACACAACCTGGAGCTTCTTTAACAAGCATTTCTACAGCTTGCAAATCACAGAGTCCATCTCCTGCTTTTAAAGTATCATCTGCATGTAAATCGAATGAATCGTCTTGCCTAACTACAGATGCTATTCCTCCTTGAGCCCACCTACTAGAGGATGCCTTGCTTGTGTTTCTATTTAAAAGAAGCACTTTTAAATTTGCTGGCAATTCAAGACAAGTCATAAGTCCTGCAGCTCCAGCACCTACAACTATTACATCCCAATTATTTACTGGTATGGTTTCTTGCGAAAATGGAGGTCTTAGCATTAAACCAATCCACTAAAAGTTGGTTGTAGAATTGCTAAAAAGATAAAAATACCATCAACAATTAATGTGGTTTGAATTACATAACTGGAAACTAAAAGTGCTTTGCCGTTAGTGGTATTAATAGTCGCAGAATCAAAAATTTCTTTTGAAATAAACCAAAGAATAAGAGCGACAAAAATAATAATAGATAATGATTTTACTTGAATGAGATTTTCAGAAGTTTTTTGAAGAATTAAAGGTGCAGTTGCAGAATCTGCAGTTATGACCTGTCTCCATTGATCCATTATTCCAATCAAAAATATTGTAATGTCAGTAATAGCAGTGCCAAACAAAGAAGAGATATAAAAGCTAGAACCAATTTTCCAATTAGTACTAAAGCCAATTAACGCTAGGGGTAGAGCTACACTTTCAACAGGAATATGAAGGATAGGAAATGGACTTAACCATCCCCAGAACAAACATCCACCAAGCCAACTCCCTGATACACCAAATAATAATGAACTTACTATAAACCATTTGTTTGATTGTTTTTTATATAAAACAAATGCTCCTAGAAGAATAATAAAAGTAAAACAAAGGGCACTAATAGGTTCTAATCTAACCCAAGGGGCTTGAACAAATATAGGTAAAATTACAAAGAAAGAAGACCACAATCTTAAAGAAATTGGCCTTGATAAAAAAGTACTCTCATATGAATCAGCTGTTTGATGCAATTGAAAGTTCAATTTATCTTTCACACCTAAATTTTTTGTGATTAATTCTTTCAATGAAAAAAATAATTAAGTTAAGTTAATTTAATTAAATTAAATCGTGTTTCAAAAAACTGCGAATGACATATTTTAATAAATTAAAGGCCATATATTTCGCATGTACATTTTGTATTTTAAAAGTATTTAATACACTTTGAGTCATATATGAGTCTAAAATAAAGATAAACAAGAATATTTGGAATTTAATTGTGTGGCAAGAAATTAATTACAAAGAGGATTCTAATGATCTTTTGGTTCCCAATATTTCTTATAAAATAAATCCTGCAGAAATTGAAAGTATTGAAGCTAATTCAATTGCTCAAGAAATAGGCTTTGAATCAGGTGATTCTATAATTAGTATTAATGGTAAAAAACCAAGAGATTTAATTGATTATCAGATTCTCATTAGTGAAGAAATTTTAGATATATCAGTTTTAGATAAAAATCATAAAATTCATAATATAAGTATTGAAAAAGATCAAGACGTCAACTTAGGGATTAATTTTAAAGATGCATTATTTGATTCAATCAAGCAATGTAATAATAGATGTCCATTTTGTTTTATAGATCAACAACCAAGTGGCAAAAGAAAAAGCCTTTACATAAAAGATGATGACTATAGATTAAGTTTCCTATATGGCTCTTATCTAACTCTTACGAATTTAAAAAAAGAAGACTGGGAGCGAATTTCTAAACAAAAACTATCCCCACTCTTTGTTTCTGTTCATGCAACTGATCCTGAAACTCGAGAAAAATTATTAAAAAATAAAAAAGCAAGAGCTATTCTTGATCAAATTTCTTGGTTTGAAAAAAACTCTATTCAAATACATGCTCAAATTGTTGTATGTCCAGATATAAATGACGGTGTGATTCTTGAAAAATCAATTTTTGAACTTGCAGAATACTACAAAAAAACTTTTCAAACAGTACTTTCAGTTGCAATAGTTCCTGTAGGACTTACAAAATTTAGGCCTGAAAATGATGGTTTGAAATCAGTAAATTCAGAATATGCAATTAAAATCATTGAACAAATAGAAAGAATTCAAGACTCATTGCAATTAAATCTTGGTACACGTTTTTGTTGGCTAGCAGACGAATGGTATTTAATAGCTGGTAAAAATTTGCCTAATTACAAAACCTACGAAAATATGCCACAAGAATCTAATGGCGTTGGATCAATTAGAAGCTTCCTAAAAACATTAAGTGAAAAGACTAAAAACCTACCCAAAAAAGTAAGCAGCCCAAAAAAAGTTAGTTGGATTGTTGGCAAATTAGTATATGAAGCACTAATTCCTACCGTTAAAAAATTAAACTCAATAGATGGATTGACAATTAATTTATATGGTTTACCAAGCATTTATTGGGGTCAAGAACAAGTTGTTACTGGACTTCTAACTGGAGAAGATCTTATTTACGGTCTGAAAAATAAGGATTTGGGAGAGGCTATTTACATACCTTCAGTCATGTTAAAACTTAATACTGATTTATTTTTAGATGATAAAAATATCAACGCAGTAGAAAATCAATTGAAAACCAAAATTCACGTTCTTGAGGATCCAAATGATATTATTAATACTCTGATTGGAAAATCTAATAAGATAAATACTTTAAAAAATGTTTAGAAAAATAATAAACCCCTTTTTAATTTTACCCCTCGCCTTATATATCAACTCATTAAATGCATTTTCGAGCGAAATAAAATCCTCCAAAAAAGAGTTTTTAGAAGAAAAAGCAAATAATCTTTTTATTAGTTATCAAGATATAGAAAAAATTATCTTAAATAATCCAGAGTTAAAATCTTTACAAGATTTAACTGCTTCTGCAAGATTTAATCTCGCAAGTAAAGTTTCTAAAAGATACCCATCCTTAGATTTTCAAGCCAACGGGTTACCAAAATATGTCTTGGGCAAAAAATATGATAGCAACTCAAATACTTTAAAAACGTCACAATTTTCGGCAAATCCTTCTCTAAATCTTAGATGGGATCTAATAGACCCTCTAAGAGGACCAGAAATTAAAATCGCTAAAGAAAATTTCAAAATTGCAAAAAATAATTATGAGATTAAGAAAAATGATTTGATTCAAGAAGCAAGAATGCGGTATCACAAATACCAAAAATCATCTCAAGAAATAAAAAATAAAAAATTCACTCTTGATTTATCAATTACTAGCTTGGATAATGCGCAGTCAAAATTAGATGCAGGAATTGGTACAAAATTTGAAGTTCTTGAAGCAGAGGCTCAATTATCTCGAGATAAACTATCTCTTATTGAAAAGAAAGTTGAACATGAAATTAACAAAGTTTCTCTTAAAGAGATTCTTAATCTAAAGGGCGATTTCAAAACTAATAATAATCAAAATTTAATAGGTTTCTGGAATCATGGATTGAATAAAAATATCAAGGAAGGTTTAAGTAAAAATCTTTCTCTAAAAAACCTTCTTCTACAAAAATCAATTAAAAAGAATCAAGCCAAAAGTTATTTATCTCAAAATAGGCCCAGTATTTACATCAGCAACACATTATCCGGTACTTTTTCTAAAGGTGAATCTCTAAATACTAATATTGACTATGAAAATTCTGAATCTAATTATATAAATACTGTAAGCCTTAATTTTGCTTGGAATATTTTTAATGGCGGAAAGAATATTAACTCTTACAAATCAAAAATAGCAGATGCAGAATCTGAAGAGTATGCTTATAAAAATCTAGAAAATATATTAACCTCAAATATAAGTAAAGCTTACTTAAATCTTAAATTAAATGAAGAGAAAATAATTTCGTCTCTTAAAGAAATTGAATCAAGTAAAGAGTCGGTAAGACTTTCTAGATTAAGATATGATGTTGGAATATCTACTCTCAAAGATGTGCTTGTTAGACAAAGTGAATTAAGTAATGCGAAATCAAAAAATATTAATGCTCTCTATAATTACCACTTGAATTTAGATGAATTAAAAAGATTAACTCATCTTGATATTAGTCAAACTTGTTTGGGTAATAATAGTACTACAATTAATGATAAAAAATCTATTTGCGATATTTCAAAATGAATCAACCAAACTTAAGTAATAAACAATTAAGTGAATTAGATTCTTTATTTGAATTAGTTAGTGAACGTCAAATAAAAGATTTTGGAAATATTAGTGCAAGCAATAAAGCAGACGGATCATTAGTAACAAGTTGTGATTTATGGAGTGATAAAACAATAGTTGATAGTCTAGCTGAAATTACTCCAGGTGAAGGTGTCCTTAGTGAGGAAGGAGGAAAATCCATTCCTAATACAAAAGCATATTGGGTTGTTGATCCACTCGATGGGACAACAAATTTTGCTGCTGGTATTCCCTACTGGTCTATATCAGTTGCAAGATTCGTAGATGGCAAACCTCAATCTTCTTTTTTAATAATCCCTACATTAAAAAAAAAGTTTGTATCTATTAAAGGTAAGGGTGTTTGGTTAAACAACCAAAAAATAAATCCTAACAGCAATAATCATCAAAGTGAATGCATATCTTTGTGTAGTAGATCTATAAAAATTTTGCAAAAAAAACCAAACTCCGCATTTCCTGGCAAGATAAGGCTATTAGGTGTATCAAGTTTAAATTTAACCAGTGTTGCGATGGGGCAAACTTTTGGTGCAATAGAGTCAACCCCTAAGATATGGGATATCGCTGCTGCTTGGCTATTATTAGAAGAACTCAATTGTTCTATAGAGTGGTTAGAAAGAGATCCTTTGAATTTAGTTTCAGGGCAAAACTTGAGTGACGTAAATTTTCCATTGATTGCTTGTAGATCATTAAAAAAAATTGAAATCTTAAAGCCATGGGGCAATTTATTATTAGAAAAATAATTGCATCACAAGTAAATAATTGCTTGAAAAATTTCTTAATCAGATACAATGAAAAATAAATAAAATTTATATTTTAAGAAAATTAATATGCAGCGTAGTTCAACTTGGATATTGAAAAGTTTGTGGGGAGCTTGTGAGAGATGGAGCAAATCTGATTGTATTGATTTGAGTGCAGCATTTGCGTACTACACACTACAGTCATTTTTTCCTATTCTTTTAATTTCTCTTTCAATTGCATCATGGTTTTTAGGAAAACAAGAGGGTTTAGATCAAGAAATAATTTCTGTTGCAGCCCAAATTTTGCCTCCTTCAGTAGTTGAATTAGTCGAAACAACATTATTTAAATTAATAGATCAAGGTTTTGGAGCTGGTATTCTAGGGGCTATGTTTTTACTTTTTACAGCAGGAAATGCATACTTATCTCTCCAAAGAGGTTCAGATAGGCTCTGGGAAGATGAACTCCCTTCTAAAAAAGTAAATGCAGCTTGGAGAGAACAAGCTTCAAGATTTCTCAGAAATAGAGTTGAAGCCTTTTTAATAGTATTTTTTATAGGGTTCTTGATGGTAATAGATCAAATTAGCGCGAATCTTAGGATGATACCTAGTAACGTCTTAGAAAATCTCTCAAAATCTAATAATCTAATTTCAGAATTATTATTAAAATTACCCCTTTTACAAGTTGGTCAATTTGCAATACCGCTAATTGGTTTTTCTTTAATGGCTCTTTTATTACAAGCACTTTTACCTAGTAGAAAAGTTCCTTTAAGACCACTTTTGCCAGGATCTATTCTTATTGGGATTGGCCTAACTACTTTGAACCTAGCGGTTAGTAAAAGTATTCTTTCCCTGGGCGCAAGATTTCAAGCATATGGCTTCATTGGAGGTTTTCTTGTACTTACTTTGTGGGTCTGGCTTTTAGGAGTGATTTTATATTTTGGGCAGTGCTGGAGTGTTGCAATTGCTAGAATGTCTCTAATAAATAAAAGAAGAACGAGACTTAATAATAAATAATAAATAATATGATTTATTTTATTAAAGCCAATAAAAATCTATTTAAGTATAGTCTAATTATTCTCATGGTAATACCTATTTTTGGAATAAATTTTTTAATAAGCTTTCTTGGAAATATCCTAATTCTTTTATTACTAATTCCTGTTTTATTGTTGTTAGTAGTATTTTTAGGTTTTAATTCTTTCAAGTCAAAAATAAATACATGCAGTAATTGTGGTTCAATATCATTGGGTTTGAGTGATACTTGTGTAAATTGCGGTGCAAAACTTACAAAAATAAATGAAAAAAATCAAAATAATCAAAAACCAAGTGAAAAAACTATTGAAATTAAAGCTGAAGAAATAAAATAAAAAACTAACCTATTCCAATTTGTCTAAGAATACTTTGTCCAGTAATCAATTCAGTACCAAGACCAATTAAAATGCCCATCATTGCCATACGACCATTCCAAGTTTCGGCAAAATTTACAAAGCCGAATCTCGGTTGATTTTCATCATTCATAATTAAGTAGATTTCTTATAAGATATTTTAACGTTTTCAGGAAGAATTTATGATAATAATAAGTTAATTATTTAACATGTCTAACGCCATCAACAGGCCGATATTCATCTCCAGTTAATTCCTCATAAACAATAGCTGGTAATCCTGTATCAAACATTGTTTGCAGTGCTTCCTTTAGCATAGGATTCCATCCTCCAGTGCTCACTTTGCCATGTCTTACTGTCCAATCCCATGTTCCTTGCAAATCTCTGGGTAATCTTCCTTCTCTATCTCTTCGAGCAACTAAATCTAAAGATTCTACTAACCCAACAATAATAGGATTTTTACCATAAGAAGGGGTTAAGCTTAATTCAAGTCTAACAGGATCTTCTTTAACCATTTTTAAACGAAACCTTGGAGGTAGCTTGAGAGATCTTATTACCGCTGAGACAATTTTTGTTCTTAATTCCAATTTTTTACCTTAGGTTTAGTTAGTCAGTTGTTGAACCCTTTTCTTCAAGAGTAGAATCATTATCGTTTGAAAATCTTACTGTTAATAATTCTTCTTCTGTTATGTTTCCTGATTTGTCTAAAAGTTCTGGATGTATGGTGTACTTATTTTGTTTAAAGTTGGGATTGATAGAACGTCTTTTTGGTGTTTCAGAAATTCCCCAACCATTTGACATAACTTTAAAAGCTTTCCACACTAGATAAGTTAAAGCCGCAGAATATATTATCGGAAATAGAATGGTCATTAAACTTATAAATTAATTGTATATATGGTAATCATCATAGCTAGAAAAAAAGAAAATTAGCTATTTTAGATTAATAATTTATTCTCCTTACTAAATAATTTTTTTTGTAGTTATATTAAAAATAAAAAGTATTAGCTACTAAATCTAATCAAATAAAATAAGAAAATTAAAATTGAAAAATCTTAATCACAAACAAATATTCCTCTCCTCTGTAATAACCATGGGTATTATATGCCCCACAAATGTAATATCCCAACCATCAACTCAACCAAAAATTAATGAATTTAACTTATACTCGAAAAAATCTTTCATAACTGAAGCTATAGAGAAGACCGGTTCTTCTGTGGTGACAATTGATACTCAAAGATATATTAAACAAAGAAAAATTCCAAGGAATTCTCAAATATTTCTAGACCCATATTTAGAGAGATTTTTTGGTTTAGATTTGTCAGGAGACTATTATCAGCAAAAGATAGAGCAAAGCCAAGGAAGTGGATTTATATTTGCAGATGGACTTGTTATGACTAATGCTCATGTTGTAAACGGATCGGATAAAGTAATTGTTGGTTTGACTAATGGCAAAAAATTCAAAGCAAAACTAATAGGGCAAGACTTTTTTACTGATTTAGCTGTGCTTAAAATTGAAGGCAAAGGACCTTGGCCAAAAGCAAAATTGGGCGATTCAAATGGAATTAAAGTTGGTGATTGGGCAATCGCAGTTGGCAACCCATTCGGACTAGAAAACACAGTTACCCTAGGTATTATTAGTAATTTAAATAGAAACGTTACTCAATTAGGAATATACGATAAAAAACTTGAACTGATACAAACAGATGCTGCTATTAATCCTGGGAATTCTGGAGGTCCACTATTGAATAGCAGTGGAGAAGTAATTGGTATTAATACCTTGATCAGATCAGGTCCAGGTGCAGGTTTAAGTTTTGCAATTCCAATTAATAAAGCCAAAGAAATTGCCTATCAACTCATAAATAATGGAAAAGTAATACATCCTATGATTGGTATTAGCTTAATAGATGAAACTAATTCTGAAACAAATAATAATTCCGTAAAAGTTGGTAATGTATTACCGAATAGCCCAGCAGAAAAGAGTGGAATTATGATGAACGACGTAATAATAAAAGTTGGAAATTTAGATATCAAAACAGCTTCAGACGTTATAAGTCAAATAACTAAAAATGGTATTAATAAAAAAATAAATATACTATTGAAACGTAAAAATAAATTTATTAAATTAAAAGTAATACCAACTGATATTTCAAATCTAGAAAACAACTAAAAGTTTCAACTTTCACTCTCTCTAAGTATTTCCACACACCTTGAAATACAATTACCATCTTTTAAATCACAGGTTGAAATGCATTCAAAATAACTTTCAACAGGATCAGAAATTTGAAACTTTTTTTCTTGTAAATCTAAATTTTTCATAGAATTATTAAAACTTATTGTGTATTTTTAAGATTAAACAAGAACTGTAAACTATGTAAAGAAAAATAGGTGATCTTGCCTATCTAAATGTAAATCTTGTTGTAACTAATCATACTTTTTGAAAAAATAATTTTTTTTGATTACTAGTTTTTCGCGATCTTTATTTTTTTTCTAAGAAATATTCATAATTACCATCATATGAATTTAACTTTGAATCTTTAATTTCAATAATTCTATTTGCAACCTTTGAAATAAAATATCGATCATGAGAAATTATTAATAATGAACCTTTATAATTCTTTAGTGCTAATTCTAAATTTTCTTTAGATTGAAGATCTAAATGATTAGTTGGCTCATCTAATAACAAAAAGTTACTCGGATTCATTATCATAAGAGCCAATGCCAGTCTTGCTTTTTCCCCTCCACTTAGTTGATTAATATATTTAAAAACAGTTTCATTTTGAAAACCAAAACCTCCTAAAAATGTTCTTACTTTTTTTTGTGACCATTCTAGAGATTTATGAGATATTAAATCAATAACTCTCTCCTCTAGAGGAAGTGCTTCAGCCTGATTTTGTTCATAATAGCTTGTAATTATATTATGTTTACCAAGATTAATGTCTCCAATTTCAGGTAATATTTTTTTCATAATAATTTTAAGCAATGTGGATTTACCACAGCCATTGGGTCCTAATATTGCTATTTTTTCCCCAGAAGAAATCTTTAAATTCACGTCTAAAAAAAGAATTTTATCCTCATAACTATGCGATAAATTTTTGATGTTTAGAACTAATTTTCCTGAGCGAGGACAATCTGGAAAATTAAATGCAGGACTTTTTGATTTTGCTTTAGGTGCCTCAATTTTAGAAATCTTTTTTAATTGTTTTTCTCTACTTTTAGCTTGAGAACTTCTATTTGCACTAGCTCTAAATCTATCTACATACTTCTTCTGGATCTCAATTTCTTTTTGTTGTAATTGATATGCTTTTTTTTGTGATTCTTCATCTAAAGATTTCTGCTCCACGAAAAAAGAATAGTTGCCGTTATAGATTTCAGATGTTCCTCTATCTACAAAAATTATTTTTTTACAAATTTTGTCTAAGAAATATCTGTCGTGACTGATTATAATAACAGCAATCTTCAGGGAAGATAAATATTCTTCTAGCCAGAAAATAGTATCTAAATCTAAATGATTGGTTGGTTCATCAAGGAGAAGTAAATCAGGTTTTTGTAAGATTATTTTTCCAAGTGCCACTTTCATCTGCCAACCACCTGAAAAATTAGCAACTAATTTATCAGCATCTTCTTTAGAAAAACCTAATTTTGGTAATATTTTTTCTACATCAGATTGCATTCTATAACCACCTAAAGCTTCAAATTTTGTTTGATATTTTGCGAGTTCATTTACTAATTTTTCAAGTTCATCGGAATTTTTTTTAATATCCAATGATTTCATTTTATTCTCAATTTCAAAAAGTTTATTGGAAACAATTTGTATATCTTTAAAAGAACTCTCTAATTCCTGTCTCACTGAAAAATTCAAATTACAATCAAACTCCTGTTTTAAATGTGCAATTTTAGGATTTCCCTCCTTGATGATCATTCCACTTGTTTGCTCTTCCTCTCCAATTAAAATCTTAAATTGCGTTGATTTACCTGCACCATTAGAACCAACTAAACCGATTTTTTCTCCTTTCTTAATCTCCCAATTAATATTTTTTAAGACAACATCTGTAGAATAAATTTTGCTTACATCTTCAAATCTAATCACTGTTTTAAAATAGAATTTACAAAATCTGTGGCTTATTTACTAAAAATATTTTGTGGAATAAAATTAAATTATGAAAAGAATTGAACAAATTGTGGTGATTTTCATAGCTGCAGCTCTTGCAATTCCAAGTTATTGGTTTTTTTGGACTTTAGCTGGTGGAGGTGGCTATAACAAAAGAATAAAACCTACTAATAATCTAAATAATTATTCGAAACCTTTTCCTAAAGACCTCCTCGAGCCTTAATTAACCACATTTTAGTAGCCTCATCATCAATAGTACTCAAATATTCAATAACCTCTTCTTTAGTCACAGAAATATTTAACTCGTTGCCGATTTCGCATATTTTATCTAAGGCTTTTTTAGGATTTGTTAAGGCTGTCATAAACAAACTTTGTTTCTTTTTGGAGTCGTTGGCTATTAACTCATAAAGCTTTTCAGCATTACTAGACATGTTTTTAAAATTTATTACTAATAGATTATTACTTCAAGCTACATTTTGTTCATTATATTTATTAATAGATAAATCATTATCGGCATCTTGTATTTCTTTTGCTGAAGCATCTGCCATACTTCTTGCATCTAAACATAAAACTTTTCTTAGTTTCGCAAAGTTAGCTGCGTGAGATTTTCTACCATCTTTTTGAGCAAAGTACTCAGACTGCTGAAGAATATGGTGAAGATGAGTTAACAAATATGGACTAATCACAGCTGATACCAAAACATCACTATTTTCATTATCGTGAGCATCAGAATTAACTAATCTTTTTTTCTTTTTATCAATTATCGACCTTTTAGGAGAATCAAGTTTTCTTGAATTTTTCATGGGGCAATAAAAAAATTAATAAATACGGACATAAATTTCCTTACTAATAATATACACAAAGATAGTATCCTTGACTAACTGTGTATACTTATAAGTAACAGTTATCAACTTTTACTCATGGCTACCCGTCAAAACTCAACTAATGGGAAGCCTAAATCACCTAGAATTCAAGTAGTTCTTCCAGAGTTAATATGCGAGCAACTATCTACTCTAGCTAATAAAGAATCTAGGACAGTTAGTAATATGGCAAAAGTGTTAATACAAGAGGGAATAAAGCAATACTTCGAAAATGAAGACAAATCACTCGTCTCAGATAATAATTTAAATACAGATAAATTTAGAAACGAACTTGAAAAACAAAGTGTCAGAAAACTAAAAAGAGCTCGTCAAAGAATTAGATACTATAAAAAATCTGATTAGAAATAATTATTTTTGGGGCAATTTCTGTAAATCTGCTGTTTTCCCCATTACTACCAAAATATTTCCTCTTTCCAAAATATATTTTGCAGGAGGATTAACTGTTAACTCTTCTGCAGGCCCTGCTGCAAGAACGTTTACTAAATAATTTTTTCTCAGATTTAAATCTCTCAAAGATCTTCCGATAAATTCCTCAGGAATAGTTATTTCATCTATACCAGTTTGATTATCTAGTTCCAATCTCTCAATTAGATTTGGTCTAACAAGTTCTAAACCTAACCTTTCTCCTTGCATTCTAGAAGGAAAAACAACTTTGTCTGCACCTACTCTTTTCAGCATTTTTTCATGCAAGTCACTTGTGGCTCTAGCTATAACTCTCTTCACTTTGCTACCTTCACTATCCTTAGCAATGAGTGTTGTAGTAATACTTGCTTCTATTGGCTCACTTATACCAACTACAACAGTATTCATTTCAAGTATTCCAGATTCCTTCATAGATTCTTCATCAGTACAATCTACAACCCTAGCTTCTATTGAAGGTTCCAGTTGTCTCAAATCATCAATAGCTTTTTCTGAATAATCTGCAGCCAAAACATCCACACCATTACTGATAAGTTCTCTACAAACAGCGGTTCCAAATCTTCCAACACCAACAACTGCGAAAGTAAGGGCTTCTTTTTCACTTTTTTGAGACCACTGCCACCAATCAGCCATAATAAAAGTCAGTAAATACTAAACATAAAGATCAGCCCTAGGATAGCCAATTCTTTTTTGCCTATCTATTCTACTCTTATAAAGAGCTTGCCAAAGTGCACTTAGTAGCAAAAGAATGCCAAGTCTGCCCACAAACATACCAACAATAAGAATAAATTGGCCAAAATGATTCAATTTTGCTGTCAAACCTATATCAAAACCAACAGTGGCAAAAGCAGATATACAAGTAAAAAGAATTTCTAGGAATGTGAAAGATTCTTTTTCGACAAACGCATTAGTTGTACTCAGCAGCATTGCCATTAAAAGAACAAAAAGCAAAGATCCAACTGTGATTCCAACTGCCTTTAGAATAACTTTATCTGAAATTAATCTGTTACTAATAATTACATCTTTCTGACCTCTTAAAGTTGATCTAGTTGCAGCCATTAAAGCAATAAATGTAGTAGTTTTAATACCTCCACCAGTACCTCCAGTGCTTGCTCCAATAAACATAAGAGTCATTAATAGTAAAAGACCCGTATCTGAAATAGAGTTCAACGAGATCGGGTAATTTGTAAAACCTGCAGTTCTTGCACTCACTGTTTCAAATATTGATGATAACAACCTTTCAATCAAATTCAAATCATTAAAAAATTGACTATTTAGCAATGATTCAGTGATAAATAATCCTAATGATCCGAATAATATTAGAGAAAAACTTGTCCGAATAACTAGTCTGGAATGAAGGCTCAATTTTTTGTATGAAAGATTTTTCTTATTAGTCCATATATCATCAATAACCCGCCATCCCAATCCTCCCATAACAATAAGAAAAACAAACACACCGTTAACCAAAAAATTTGTTCTATAACCCTGGATACTATTTGACCATAAGGAAAAACCTGCATTGTTATATGCAGATATACTATGAAAAATCGAGGACCAAAGTCTTTCCCAATTATTTTGAATATCTACAAATCCAAAAGAATATAAAATAATTGCCCCAAAACATATGATACAAGTTGCAGTAATAGCAATGCTTTTAAAAGTTCGACCAATTCCTCCTACTCCAAATTCATCTAAAGTCTTTCCTTTGTCTAATCTTGTTCTAAGCTTTGTACCCTTTACAACGAAACCTTGTAAAAAGGTTGTAATAGCCATTAATCCTAGACCACCTGATAAAAGCATGAAAGCCAATAAAACTTGGCCAAAGAAATTTAAATCAACACCAATATCTATAATGGTTAGCCCAGTTACGGTTATGGCAGAAGTAGATGTAAAAAATGCTTCCCATAAACCAACCTTTGAAGATGAACATAATGGAGAACTCAAAATTAAAGTTCCAAGACAAATAATAAACAAGCCTGTAACAATTGTAAATTGTGGTACAGATAGCTTTTTGTAAGCATCTTTTAACTTATAAACCTTACTTCTGAATTTCACGATATTACCCGTAATTTAAAATTATCAATGCTGGCACCATAAATGACATTATAAGTGTTAATCCAGCTCCGTATTTTGCGATATCAAAAAATCTGTATCTTCCAGGACCATAAACCATTAAATTTGTTTGATAACCCATTGGAGTCAAAAAAGATTGACTAGCACCGAATAAAACAAGCATTATTAAAGCACTAGGTGAAATTCCTAAAACATTTGAAAATTCAATAGCAACAGGCAAAATCAAAGCAACCGAAGCAGCATTACTTATAAATTGTGTAAGAATAACTGTCGATACAAAAATTACGACTAGTGCAATATATAGAGGCATTCCATTAAGGGCAAAGTTTAGATTTACTGCAATTAAATCTGCTAATCCTGTAACTTGCATAGCCACACTAAAGCATGATAAAGATCCCAACAATAAAATGACATCTAACCTAATTGATTTTTGTATCTCTGCAGGTCTTAAACATCCACAAGCAACCATGGCAATTACTGCTAAAAGGACTGAACCTACTAATGGAATATTAGAAACCGAAGGCAAAATCACCATTCCTATTGCAATTCCAATTGATATAGGTTTTTTTATCAAGAAAGGTAAATCATCTTCGAATTGATCCAAAATAAGCAAATCATTACTGGCCTGCAAACCTCTTATTGAATCTAACGGTGCTTGCAACAATAAAACATCACCAGCTCTTAAAACAGCTTGTCCTAACCTCTCCTGAACGGTTTGTTGACCTCTTCTTAGTGCCAAAACTGTTGCATTGTGACGCTGTCTAAATCTTAATTCTCTCAAACTCGCACCAGCTAGAGTTGAGCCAGCTGGTAACAGAGCTTCAAAAGTCTTAGTACCTTCATCATCTGAGAAAACATTAACTCCATCGAAAGATGTTTTGTTTTCGCCTAACAGAATAGTATGTTCCTGCTGTAGCCTAAATAAATCTGCCCTTGTAACACGGATTATTAATCTGTCGTCCGGTTCAATCTTTCTATCAGCCAAAGGAGGAAGAATAACTTTTCCATTTCGTTGCAATTCCAAAACATCAACGTCAAATCGTCTTTGCAATCTACTATTCCTGACAGATTGTCCAACTAATTCTGAAGTAGAGGGAATAGTAACTTCAGTAAAGTATATATTCATATCACCATTTTTAATAAATTCCTTCTCTCTCCCTCTATCTGGCAAAAGCATGTCAGAAACTAGAATCATATAGGCTGTGCCTATAAGCCATACAGGAATTCCGATTGAAGTCAAACTAAATAATTCCAAAGCACCATAACCTAATTGTTGACTAATATCACTTACAAGAAGATTTACAGAGCTACCTAATAATGTCAGAGTTCCACCTAGTAAAGTAGCGAAAGAAAGAGGTAATAAAACTTTTGATGGTGATATATTTCTACGCGCGCACCAACCTTCAATTAAGGGTAACAAAGATGCTACTACTGGGGTATTAGGTACGATTCCAGATATTGGAGCAATCAAAAAAGTTATTAAAGCAATTAATTTCCTAGGCGTTCTAATACTTTCAGAAGAAATCAATTCTCTCACTCTATCTAAAGCACCACTTTTAAATAATGCAGAAGAAACTGCAAATAAACCCATAAGGGTAATTAAGGATGGGCTACCAAATCCAGCTAAAGCTTTTTCAGGAGAAAGAACTCCTGTAGCTATAAATATTCCAACACATAATAAACCAGTCAATTCTGGCGCAATAGTATTTTTAATAAATAAAATTATTGACATTATTAAAACAACTACCGTTATAAACGCATCAAAATTATTACCAACTACTGCAATTAAATTCATACGAGACTTATTTAACTCAATATACCCAAAAACAATATTTCAAAAAAGTTTAATTAGAATTATCTTTTTTAAGAAACTTTTTGAAAATAGACTTTTTTTGAAATATCCATGAAGATGCAGATCTTAAGCTTTCAGTAATATCAGGAAACTTGGAAGCATATATAAGTCTTCTTGCCTCAAAAGCTAATTTCCCAGATAGAGTAACCCCAAGCCCGGAAATTGAAGCTTCGCCTATTCCTAGGCTTATCATTTCACCATTGTCTTTAAATTTAAAGGGTGAAGGATCCTTTCCTTGAATTAAAAGTTCTAGATTATTAGCCAGATGATTTCCTTCCTGCATAGCGACCTGTGCAGTTATGGGTAAATCCTCCATTCCTTCAATGACTGAAATATCGCCAATAGCAAAACAGTTTTTATAGTTTTCTATTTGCAAATTGTTATTAACTAAAATTCGTCCAAATTTTTTGGGTATTTCATCAGTTTCTAAGTAAGACAAATTAGGTTTAACACCAGCAGTCCAAATAACAATATCTTTATCTAAAGAGGTTATTCCAACCTCACTTGAAATAGTAATTTTAGTTTCTGAGACTTCTTTTACTGTGGAATTCAAAAGAACATTGATTTTTCTGATTTGTAATGCCTTCTCTGCTTGTTCTCTATTAAAAATTTTATTTTTATGGAGTATTTCATTTGATTTTTCTATTACATTAATTTCAAATTGGTCTGTAAATATATCTTTAATTTTGCATGCCAACTCTACTCCAGAGGGACCACCTCCAACTATGAATAACTTTTTATGGAAAGCAGTTTCTTGTGACTTTTTTAAATAAGAATTTAATTTATTTAGATCGTGAAAATCATTAAAGAAATAACAATTTTGATCTACACCTTTTATTAAAAAACCATTTGGAATAGATCCTGTACAGATAACAAGATACTGATAACTTAATTTTAAATCATCACTAAATTCAAGAAGATTTTCTTTGAAGGAAATCTTGGTTAAACAATTTCTTAAAAAAGTTATGCCCGCATCAGAAAAAATATTTGCAAATTTTGGGGCAGCTTCCCAACTTCTTATTTCTTTACTTAAAACTTCGTACATTAAAGGTTTAAATATAAAATTAGTTTCTGAATCCACCACAAGTATCGGTAAAGAAGGATTAAGATTCTTTAAATTCAAAGCAAATGTCATACCGGCAAAACCAGCTCCAACTATTACTATTGGTTTTTGTATTGATTTCATTAGAGAAATATTGTTATACGTAAATGTATTATTAAAATATACGAATAATTTTTAAACTGAGCGAAATAACATTAAACTCATAACCAAATTAAAGAATGATTGAAAACATCCACAAAGATATTCAAAATAACTTAAGGAAATATAATCAAGAGCTATTAGATATGGATCCTCAAGAAATGCTTGCATGGGGATATGAAAAGTTTGATAATCAATTTGCTATTACAACAAGTTTTGGTATCCAGTCATCAGTCCTTTTAAATATGGTCAATAAATTATGTCTACAAAAAAAAATCAAAATATTTTGGATAGATACAGGTTATCTGCCTCCAGAAACATACCATTACGCTGAAAGGCTTATTGAAAATTTATCCTTAAAAGTAGAAGTTCTTCAAAGTGAATTATCTCCAGCAAGAATGGAGGCTAAATACGGAAAACTTTGGGAAACAAATAAAGAGAGTGATTTAGATAAGTATCATGAGTTAAGAAAGATAAAACCTTTAGAAAATGGTCTAGAAAAAAATAATATTTCCTGCTGGGCAAGTGGTGTTAGATCAAGTCAAACAGAAAATAGAAACAAAATGAAATTCCTAGACGTCATTCGTCAAAGACTTTCTTTAAGACCTTTATTAAATTGGACTAATAAAGATATTTTTTATTATATGGAAGAGAACAATTTACCTGCTCATCCACTTTTTATCAAAGGTTATTCTTCTGTAGGCGATTGGCATTCAAGCAGTCCCGATGGAATCAAAACTAAAGGCAGAGATACAAGATTTGGGGGGATTAAACAAGAATGTGGAATACATACTAATAATTAAATTGATCATAGAATAATGGTCTCAGATATAAATTTTTTATTAGTAGGCAATAGTAGACTTCATTGGGCAAAATATTCTAAAAATGAATCTAAATTTTTCCATACCAAAAAAGAGCAAAAAATTCCTGAAAATATAGATCTTGATCAATTAATTTGGGCTTCTGTAGGAAAACTACCAAATTTTTTGCTGAAAAAAGAAAATGAAATAAAATCTAAAAATATTCAGTTATCAAATCTTCCTAATTATTTTGGAGTTGATAGAGCTCTTGCGTGTATCGCAGCTTTAAAAATTATTGAAAACCCTTCCAAAAAAGATTTGCTAATTGCAGATTTTGGAACAATATTATCAATAACAAAATTGAATTCAAATGGATCTATTATTGGAGGTCAACTTATTCCAGGTTTTCTAACACAATTAAAATCAATGGAACAAAATACAAAAAATCTTAAAGTTCCCCAAAAATATGATATTCCGATCAATGATTTTTTAATTAATACAGAAGAAGCAATTTTAAAAGGAGTAATCAACTCTCTTACTGGAGCAGTTAACAGTTTATTTAATCCGGTAAAGGATATATTAGTAATCTGTGGAGGAGACTCTGAATTTCTTACAAAATCTCTAAAGATTCAAAAAGAAAATATTATCAATGCTCCTAATTTAGTGATGGAAGGGATGATTATTCACCACCTGTCAGCAAAAAAATTACTTTAACCCAAGATCTGAAATTATATGATCAGCCATTATTGCTGCTTTTACCTTTAAGTAAATTTTTTCGATATTACCTTCTGTATCAATCAAAAAAGTATTTCTCATCATTCCCATATATTCTTTTCCCATGAATTTCTTAAGTCCGTAGCTATCGTAATCGGAAGAAACTTTAAAAGGTTCAGGATCAGTTAAAAGAATAAAAGGTAATTCAAATTTTTCTAAAAACTTCTGATGAGAGGATGCATTATCTTTACTAATACCAAGCACAACAATATTATTTTTTTGGAGTAAATCCCAATTCTCTTTAAAATTACATGCTTCTTTAGTACATCCTGGAGTATTATCTTTTGGATAAAAATATAGTATTATTCTTTTACCTTTAAAGTCACTAAGAGAAACTTCTTTCTCAAAAGAATCTTTTAATTTAAATTCTGGTGCTTTGTCGCCAACCTTAAGAGCCATTGAAATTATTAAATGAGTATGAATATAAAATACCAAAAATTTGGTTTTATGAGATTAAAGGTATGCAAGAAGTTGCAACAAAAAAAATGAAATTTGCAAAAAATCTGCCAAATTCAAAATAAAGATTTTTTAGAATCAAGTCCTTATTTAGGACAATCACATTAAACACCTTATGGTTTAGATCCCATAGAAATTCCAATTAGTGCTCACCCTGGAGAACCACAAGTTTACCCTCTGGCATGGGTAATATTAGTTTAAGTCATTGTAAAGATGCCCTACTATAGTCTGGCATAAAAGCAAAATAGGGATTGATATTGAAAGAACAGATAGAGATTTTAACCATATAAAATTTGCAAAAAAATATTTTTTTCTCACCAATAAATCAAACCATAATTATTTAACAAAACATATGATATTAAATCAATGGTGTTATTGAAGTTGCTATAAAATGTGATCATGGAAAATTAGCTAAAGACATTAACCATTGGCAAATTTTTGAAAAGCCAAAAAAGTTAATTCATAAGAAGAAAAACATACATTTAAATTATTGACAGATTAACTTCCATAATTGGACTATCGCTTTAGCCTACGAAGAAAAAACTTCTTTTAATCCAGAGATTATTTGTTGTTCGAAAAATTTTTAGTTTTCTTTTCTTCTAAGAAGTTCTTCATATTGGTTTTTTTCCCATCCATTATTATTTGGTTCCCATATTTTTAAGCCTCCTAAAGGTTTAGGAAGATATTCTTGTGCGACCCAATTACCTGGATAATTATGAGGATTGACATAACTATTAGAATTATTTTTCAAATGAAGTGGAACATCAATAACATTAGTAGATTTGATTGTTTCAATTGCTTTAAAAATACTTTTCGTGCTATTACTTTTTGGAGATATAGCTAAATATAAAGAAGCCTGCGTTAAAAAATATAATCCTTCTGGAAAACCAA
>CACNAI010000011.1 GCA_902618335.1 uncultured Prochlorococcus sp.
TGTTTATTTAAACCATGTCCAATTATTTTTTTATATTTTTTCTCCTTTGGCAAATAACTATCCCAACTAGACATTAAATCAAGGACAATTGAATTATTATCAATTTCTCTTTCATATAAATCTGATAGATTTTGCCTAAAGTTTGCGTCTAGATGATAAACAAATTTTGGCTCAGAATAAAATTCTTCATCATTACTCTCATCGAGTTTTTTCCTCTGATAATCATTTAAAACTTCCAAGATAAGTGCTTTAATATCTGTATAACAAATTTAGTAAATAGAAATTCTAATTGTGTGTAACAAATTTATTTCATTTAATGGATTAAAAATTCTCAAAAAAACTAGACATCTATTCAAAAAAAGTTAAATTATTAATTAATGATTGAATAATAATGATTGAGTTCAAGAGGCGAAAAAAAAACAGGTCTAAAAATGCTCTTTTCAATCCTTATAAAAACGGAATAAGTTCATACGATATGGCATATCTTTCATCAAAAATAAATTTAAAAAATAAAACTGTTTTTCTAGAAAATGATTCTAAGAAAGATTATCTTGCTGCATAGAGATGCCTTATATTAATGTTTCGACTTCAGCAAAAGTAAATGATAAAGGTAAATTACTCGAAGAAATTTCAATTCTTATTTCATCTTTAACTAATAAATCAAGAAGTTTTGTTATGGCGAAAATAGATGATAATTGCCAAATGTATTTTGATGATGAGACACCTACTTGTTTTTTAGAAATTAAATCAATAGGTTCTCTAGATCCATCAGAAATGGCAAAGCCAATATCAGATTTTGTATATGAGAAAATGGGGATCCCAATAGATAGGATTTATATTTCTTTTGAGGATGTTCCAGCTTCATTGTGGGCTTGGAATGGAAGAACATTTGGTTAGAATTTTTTAGATACAAACTAATGGAAATAAATAAATTAGTCGATTTAAATAATCTAAGAACTGCACCTCAATTAAGTAATAGTCAAGAAAAAAAACTTTTAGAGGAACTAGAAGTAAATATTTTTAATGCAGATTGGATAACAATAGGCATAATGGCACCAAGTGATAATAAAGCTATTGAAGCTTTGCAATCAATTTCTAAGAAATATTCATCAATTAGATTTGGTAATCTAGGTACCCTTAATGCTGATGGAGGTGTTTTTTTAAAAGCTAATCAAAAAACTAGTAATGTTTTTGTCAGATCTGAAAATGGTCTTGGAGAAGGAATCTTAATAACATGTCAGTATGACGAGGGTTCTAAAGAATCTAATACTTTTGGGCCATTGCCATTAGATTTTTTTAAATAATTAATTTCTTATTTATTTTTTTAAAGATCTAATCTACTTTCAGCTTCTAATCGGATGATATTTTTGAGAACTTTGATTTCAAAATATTTTTTATTTTAAAGCTTTGTTATTATGTCTAATGGCATTGATCTAATTTTTCCACTATTTTAATTTAATGTTTTTTCAGGATATAATTCAAAATTTAAATAATTTTTGGTCAGAAGAAGGTTGTTTGATTATGCAGCCATATGATACCGAAAAGGGTGCTGGAACAATGAATCCACATACCTTTTTAAGGGCTATTGGGCCAGAGCATTGGAGTGTAGCATATGCAGAGCCATGTAGAAGACCTACAGATGGACGTTTTGGTGATAATCCAAATAGGGCACAACATTACTTTCAATATCAAGTAATAATTAAACCTTCACCGGAAGGAATCCAGGAAAAATATTTGACATCTCTAGAATCTCTTGGAATAAATCCTAGAAATCATGACATAAGATTTGTGGAGGATAATTGGGAGTCTCCAACACTTGGAGCTTGGGGTGTGGGTTGGGAAGTTTGGTTGGATGGAATGGAAGTTACTCAATTTACTTATTTTCAACAATGTGGAGGTATAGATTGCAATCCAATACCAATTGAAATCACTTATGGACTAGAGAGGATTGCAATGTTTTTGCAGGATAAAGAAAGTATCTGGGACTTAAATTGGAACAAAGATTTGAAATACAGTGATATTTGGCTTCAATTTGAAAAAGGTCAATGCTCGTATAATTTTACTGAATCTAATCCGGATAATCTCAGAAAATTATTTGAAATCTATCAAGATGAAGCAAATTTATTAATTGAAAAGAAGCTAACTTACCCAGCTCTTGATTATGTTTTAAAATGCAGTCACATCTTTAATTTACTGGATGCGAGAGGTGTAATATCGGTTACAGATCGTGCTCAATATATTGAAAAAATTCGAAAATTAGCAAGAGAAGTTGCAGCCTGTTGGGTCGCTGAACGTCAATTTTTGGAATTCCCATTAAATAAAAAAATAAATTAAGACTGACGATCATTATTAAAAGGATTTAATAGTATCAAAAGATACAAATCGATGAAACTTATATTTCTTTATTTTTTATTGAGTAACGATAAAGTAAAGATACCCAAATTATGGGTATTTTTAGTGTGAGGTAAAATGAAACTCTTCCAACAAATGTTGGTAGCAGGAGCATCTTTGAGCTTATTAGCTCCGATTGCTGCTCAAGCTTCCAATGTAGTGAATTTAGAGGAAATGACTAGCTACTCTCGCAGCAAGTCAAAACCTGTAAAAAAATTCGATAGTAAGACATTTGTTAACAATGTTAATGATGACACTGCAACTCTCAGAGGTACTAACAATCCTCTTGATATAAATCAAAAAAAATTTGAAGCTGGTGGTTTTTCAGATACCACTACTTTAGATGGTAAAGCAGTATTTGTTATCGGTGGTGTTGATGGTGCTAATGAATTGACCGGGGCCGCTGATGGTACAAATGAGAAACTTCAAGCTGCATATATCTACCAAATGAACCTTAATACTAGTTTTACTGGGGATGACAATCTTTATGTGAGACTTAAAACTGGTGATGGATGGTCAGGAGCATTTGGTCATAAACCTGGTACTTATCACATAGAAAACAAGGATAATAGTGATCAATTTAAAGTTGATAAATTGTGGTATACATTCCCAATTGGGGATAAATTCACAGCTACTGTAGGACCAAAAATAGAAAATTACTACATGCTAGCGGCTACACCATCTGTTTATAAGCCTGGTGCACTTAAGGCATTTAAATTAGGTGGTCATGGATCTGCTTTTGGAGCAAGTACATCATTGGGTGCTGGTCTTAAATATGTAGCTGATAATGGTTTTGCTGTAAGTACAACAATTAACTCTAAAAAAGGTGCAGATACTGAGGGCTTTTTAACAGATGAAGACCAAAACAAAATAAATGCTCAATTTGCTTACACCGCAGATAACTATCATCTTTCTGCTACTTACTCAAGACAAAGAGGATGGAATTCTTGGAGTTACTATTCAACGGCGGACCTAAATGCTGGTGTTGGTTCGACATCAGTAAAGTCTGATTCAGTCGCATTAAGGGGATGGTGGAGACCAGATAATACTGGTACAGCAGTTCCCTCTATTTCTGTTGGTTATGACACTATGAGTTTCTCAGGTCGTTCAGATGTTTCTGAAGGTAGGGGCTATTTTGTAGGACTTAATTGGGCAGATATGATCCAACCAGATGACAAAATTGGTCTTGCATTAGGCCAACCTATGAAGGCAACTGAAGCTCCAGCTGTTGGTGGTGTTACTTTAGGTGAAGTTGAACCATTACTTTGGGAACTTTACTATTCATTTAAACCAAATGACTCAATGCAGATAACACCTGCTGTATTTGGAGGTAGAGATATCCACGCAGATACTGCTGATGACATATTTGGTGCAGTTGTATCAACTACATTCAAATTCTAAACTTAGAATTTGTAACTTAAAAAGGCCTCTTAAAGGGGCCTTTTTTTATTTGTAATTTAAATTTACCAACAATTTTCACCCTCTCCTATTGGAATGCAGGTACCTGAATTTTTAGATTCTTCAGCTAATCTTTTGGCTTCATCATCGAGTATGAAATCAGCTTCCAATGACATATCAGTGTTCCATTCCTTTAAACCTCCTAAATCATTTTCTCCAGCTTTCAAGGAAAAATTTTCGGATGTTGATATTGCAAGAGCACTTGTAGCGGCTACAAAAATTGCGATAGAGTTTTTCTTTTTCATATTTTTTTGCTAATAATAACTATTTTAGTTACCCCAAAAAAAATATTCTATTCAATGTATAAAATGATTCAGAATCAACTACCTAATCTTCTTAAAAGGTTTGAATAAGATTTAAAAATAAGATCAACTTCACTTGATCTCCCATATTTAGCAAGCAATGATCTTGCGGCAGCATCTAGGTCAAATAAATATTCTCTTTCTTCAATACTTTTTACATAGCTTTCAATCCAACCAATAAATACCAATCTTTCACCATTAGAAACTTCTTCTACTGAATGTAAATAAGTACTTGGATAAATTATTATTTCTCCCGCGTCTAATTTAAACTTTTCTTCTGATTTGAAGTCTTCAATTGATAATGCGCCACCCTCATAATTATCTTTAGGGCTTAAAAAAATAGTAAAAGATAAATCTGCTCTGCCTGATGACATGTAAACATTATCAATATGACGTCCATATTTCATTCCTTTTGTAGACTTTGAGAAGATTGTTCCATGAACTTTTTTTGGTAAAGCAAAACTTTTGATTAATTCATTACCAAGAATTTTTTTCGTAATCAATCCTGAAAATTTTTTTGATAAATCTGAATCTCTTTTAAGTTGTAAATTATTTTTTACCTTAGCGGCATGCTTTCCTGCAGTCTGCCTTCCGTCTTCCCATAACAATTCTTCTTTTTTTAAATTTTTTCTGATGATTTCTAATTCTTCAGAATTTATTAGTTGATGAGTTAAATAATTCATTTTAGATATTAAAAATGATACAAAGTAATGTATAGAAAATTTCTCTAAGAGGCCTTGTTATAAAGATGGATATAAAGTAACCATAGATACTATTTTGAAAAAGTGCAAAATCTAAAAAAATTACTTTACTCAGCACTTACATGTACATTTTTACTCAATGTAAATGTGCCTGCCAATACAACTGAAAAAGAAGTCAGAGTTTTTTCAGGTAGACATTACAATACTGATAGAGCTGTTTATAAAAAATTTGCGGAAGAAACAGGGATTAAAGTTAGGCTAATCGAAGCAGCAGGCATATCCTTAATTGAAAGATTGAAAAGAGAGGGTAAAAATTCACAAGCAGATTTAATATTATTAGTTGATGCAGCAAGAATTACTAACGCTGCTAAAGCTGGATTACTACAAAGTGTAGAATCTAAATCATTAGAAAATGATGTCCCAGTTGGGTTAAAAGATAAAAATAAAAAATGGTATGCATTAACTAGAAGAGTAAGGGTTATGGTGGCCAATCCTAAAGTTGTAGATGTAAGTAAGATTAGGGACTACTCAGACTTAGCAGATCCATCTCTAAAGGGTAAAGTATGCCTGAGAAATAGAAAAAGTCCATATAATCAATCTCTAGTCGCTAACCAAATTATTAATAAAGGCGAATCAAAAACTAAAGCTTGGTTAGGTGGGATGATTTCTAACGTTTCTCAACCTTTCTTCCCTGGAGATATCTCAATAATTAGAGCAGTTTCCAAGAAAAAATGTGGAGTAGGAATAGTTAATCATTATTATGTTGCAAGAATGCTAGCGGGCGTTAATGGTAGAAGGGATTCTTTATATGCGAAACGAACATTGGTGATCACACCAAATCCTGCACATGTAAATATTAGTGCAGGTGGGGTATCTAAATATGCAACAAACAAGGCTGAAGCAATTAAGCTTCTGGAATACTTAGCATCTCCAAGTGGCAGTAAAGGACTGGCTGCTCCTACATTTGAACATCCATTAAAAGATGTTAATCAGAATCCAATTGTAAAGAACTTTGGAGAATTTTTTCCAGATGAAGTTACAGTAGATGATCTTGGTTTTAAAAATTCTCTTGCAATAAAATTAATGAAAGAGTCTGGCTGGAATTAAAATTAAGAATCTTCATTAAATCAAGTTATTACTTTATATCCGATACATACTTATTAAAAGAAGGAGAGGTGGCTGAGTGGTCGAAAGCGAACGACTCGAAATCGTTTAATAGGAAACTATTCGTGGGTTCGAATCCCACCCTCTCCGTAATTTATCAATACGTTTTATTTGGCTGAGGATAAACCCATAAATATTCAAAGATTAATTAGTTATGAATTAAATTTGATTTATTAAAATTAAAGTTTTTTTATTGATTAAATTTAGCCTTAAAACTTTTGCAGTTTGCTGGGTTAACTAAAAAGTTTGACCTGAGGTTTGCCTCCCAAAATGCTTTATTTTACATTGAATAAAAAAATTTTAAATCAATTTTAACTAATTAAATACATATTCTATATATTTTAATTCTTGTTAATTACTCTAATTTGTAACTTACTCATTTCAAAAAGAAAAGATAATTATTTTTAAAGTTGATGTTTATTTAGAAATTTTATATTTTAAGTTGTGACATGATTTATAAATTTTGTAAATATGAAAGTTCAAATTAAACCTGGTTTCTTATTTCCAACACAGTTTTGGACTGCTGAATTAAATGAAAATATAGAGCAATTACAAAATGAGGCTTATTCGATAAGAAATAATGATAAAGATGGTGTACGTAAAAGTAATTCTGGTTTACAGGGGTATCATTCTAGAGATATAAGAAATTTGGATAATCTTCCTGGAACTAATCTTCTTTTAAATCAAATAATTAATGCTGTGAGTACAATTCATCAAATCAGTAGGCAAGGAGAACTGCAATTAACTAATTTTTGGATAAATATAAATGGGAAAGGATCTTCTAATACCCCTCACACACATTCGGGTTTAACTTATTCAGGTGTATTTTTCATTAAAGTGCCAAAAGAGATGAAAGGAGGAAGATTTCTTTTTTATAGGAATTTTAATGAAGCTGACTTGATGTCAACAGAATATATGGGGCTTTTTAAAGAAGGCTACCAAAAACAAGGATATGACTACCCTATAAATACAATTTCACCAAAAGAAAATATGCTTGTAGTTTTTCCTTCCTGGGTACCTCATGCTGTTGAAATAAATTTATCTGATGAAGAAAGGATAAGTCTCTCGTTTAATTTTAAACTAAATAGAACTTTCTCTAACGTTAAATAATACTCTCAACTATTTATTCTTGTTGTGGAGTTTGTCGAAGGGAATTCCCAATTTATTGGAGTATTATTAATAAAGATTGAATAACAAAAAAGTTTTGATATGAGGTTGCTATTCTATATATTTTTAATCTGCCAAATATTTAATTTCCTTGCTGTTTTTGCCGAAAAAGTCAAAGAAGATTCTTCTGAATTAAATCCAGTTAGATGGGAAAATGTAGAGGAAGAAAAGTCAAATTCTATAAAAAAGATTTTTTGGAAATCTTTTGAAGATGATGAGAGTTATTTTCGAGAAAAGAATGAAAAAGATGTTATTAGAAAAATTGATAAAAAATTGTATGATAAAAATAATCTCCTTAAGTTGGGAGGTTTAACAGTAGATAATTCATTAATCCCAAAAGAGGGGCAAAGCTATTTAAATATTGATCTTGATTCTTCAGGTAATTTATTTAGTTCATACTCATATTCATTATCAAATATATTTCAACTAAACTTGGTTAATGCTGGTTCATTTAACATAAAAAATAATTCTCTTAGAAGAAATTCACAATTAACAGATACTTATCTACAGAATGACAATTTAAATTATAGGGTTGGAGGGAAGATACTATTCTTTCCTCGAGAAAAGAATGATTTATTTTGGCTTTCATCAAGAGTTTCCTTTGGAAGAGACTTTGAATCAAAGAAAGACTATATCTATGCTGGTTTAACAAGTACGATTAAATTAAATAGTTGGTTAACTTTTAATGTTAGTCCGAAATATATATTTGGCGGTGTTGAAAATTTAGGCGCCATAGGGTTGTCAAATAACATTAGCTTGTCAAACGAATTTCAATTTATTGCAGAAACTAATATTGTAAATACTCAAAATTCAAGTAATAATTCAACATTTTCATTGAGGTATGCATATTCACCTTTTAACTCAATTGATGTTTTTGCAACTAACGCCGTTGGCTTTCAAGATATAGGAACTATGCTAAGTATTAACGATTACAAGTTTGGAGTTAGGATAAATTGTATTTTTTAATTCTAATTCTTAAATTATATTTACCAAAAAGGGTCTGTAGTTAAAGAAACTTTTAATAGACATTTTTTATTTCCCTTTATATTACTAATACAAGCTCTTACTGTTTCACCGTTTACATCTATTTCACAGGCCCCGCAACTTCCTGTTAAACAGCCAGTAGGAATATATATACCTGCATTCTCTGCGCTAGAAAACCAATCATCTCCCACCGTAGCATAGGTCTCATTATTATTTGACCATTTAATTTTAATTTTTGATTCTTTCAACTTAAAAATGATTCGAGAGTTAAATGTTTATTGAATTCATTAGCAAGATTATCAATAATTGATTCTCTTTTTATCTTATAAGATAGTGATTTTGTGTTGTTTATCGGTAAATTTTTGCGTTTCCTTATTAAATTTAAATATTGATCTCTCCAATTATCATTTTCAAAAATCCCATGAATATATGTACCTGCAATTGTCCCACCTTTTTCATTTTCTTTATACCATCCAAGATCTTGGTCTTTGAAAATAGGATTAATCTTTAATGAACTGTGAGTAGTATCAAATTCAGTTTGACCATTGTGAATTTCAAATCCATTAATTTTTGCTTGGCATGGCCACAAAGATTCAGAATTGATTTGACGTGTTAATTTTTTTTCAAAAAAAGTTGTTTTTAATGGTAGTAATCCAAGGCCTTTAATTTTTTGTTTGGAATAACCTTTAGAACCCTCCTTAAAGTAAGGATCATTAAGTGTGTTGCCTAGCATTTGTAAACCTCCACAAATTCCAATAATATTTCCTTTATTATTTGAATATTCCCTTATATCCTTTGATAAACCACAATCTTCTAAAAAAATTTGATCTTTAATAGTTTGTTTACTTCCAGGAAGGATAATAAAATCATAATTATTTAAATTTTGGGATTTTTTTACCCATTCAATCAATATTGATTTTTCATTTTCTAAAGGATCAAAATCTGAAAAATTACTTATAGATGGCAATTTTATAATTCCTACTTTTATCTCAGGATTCGTAAATTCAGATTTTTTTTCTAATAAATCAAGAGAATCCTCTGGAGGGAATCTATCATTTAACCATGGAATAATTCCTATGACAGGAATTTTAGTTTTTTTCTCTATCCATTTTTTCCCTTCCTCAAATAATGAAAGGTCTCCTCTAAACCTATTAATTATTATCCCCTTTATAAGTTTTTTTTCTTCATGTTTCATTAATTCAAGGGTTCCAATAATCTGTGCAAATACACCTCCTCTTTCAATATCAGTAACTAAAATACAATTTGCATTTAAATACTTTGCAATTCTCAAATTTGTTAGATCTCTGTGAATTAAATTCATTTCTACTGGACTACCAGCTCCCTCTATTATTAACCTACAATTTGGGTATTTTTTATAAATAGAATTTAAACTTTTTTTAATTACTTCCCACCCAGGAATAAACCAATCTTTGTAGTAATTTTTGGCAGTAGTGACTCCTTTAGTTTTACCTAGATGAATCACCTCGCTTGTTGAATTCCCTTGTGGTTTTAATAAAATGGGATTCATATCTGATGAAGGAACAATCCCACAAGCAAAAGCCTGAAGAGCCTGGGAATATGCCATTTCCCCCCCGTTCCAATCAACCCATGCGTTGTTACTCATATTTTGCCCTTTAAAAGGGATTGGTTCTTCCCCTAAATTTTTAAGAATTCTGCAAATTGCTGTAACTGTTAATGATTTACCTGCACCACTTGAGGTACCTAATACCATTATTGGTTTCTTTATAGCCTTAAACTTTTCCCCCGATTCCATTGGTAATTTATATTAATTTTGAAATTTGTAAATTGATATATTCAACTATAATTCAATAAAAAATTTGTGTTAATTCTAGCCTCTGCTTCTCAATCTAGAAAGAAATTACTTGAAAATTGTCAAATTGAATTTATTCAAATATCAAGTGACTTTGATGAAACTACTATCCAAGAAAAAAATATACTTAATTTAGCTTTGGAATTATCTTTTCAAAAGGCAAATAGTGTATCTGAAAATATTCAAAAAAACTCATTACCCGAAAAATTTAGTTTCGGTCTAATGGAAATCCTTGGATGTGATTCAATTTTTGAATTTAAAGGGGAAGCTTATGGAAAACCATCTAACAAAGAAGAGGCATTTATAAGATGGAAAAAAATGTCTGGAGAATGTGGCTTTTTACATACTGGACATACTCTAATAATTGGAAATTTTGATTCATCTTTAAACAAGTTTAAAATCACTGAAATAATTAAGAAAACTATAAGTTCAAGAGTTTATTTTTCTAATTTGGAAGATTGGGAAATCAAGAGTTATGTAGATACCAATGAACCTTTGTATTGCGCCGGAGGATTTGCCTTGGAAGGTATAGGCGGTAAATATATAGAAAAAATAGAGGGTTGTTTCAGTAATGTAATGGGCTTAAGTCTGCCATGGCTTAGAGAAAATTTATATAGATAATAAAATTGAGCAAAAAAAAACCCTATCTTCTGATAGGGTTTTTTTAGTTGAAGTAGAAATTAATCTAAATCAGGCATTTCTAGAGCTGGTTCACTCTTTCTGTCGATTCCTTTTTCGAAACCTGCAGCGGCTGCTCTAGCACGTCCAGCATGCCAAAGGTGACCGATGAATGTAAACCATCCTAGGAAGAATTGAGCTGCAGCTAACCATTGTCTTAGGTTAACAAAATTAACAGCATTAGGCTCTGTAATAATTCCACCAACAGAGTTGATAGAAGCGTTAGGAGCATGAGTCATATATTCAGCAGCTCTTCTTACCTGCCAAGGCTGAATATCATTTTGGATTTTCTCAAGGCTCAATCCGTTAGGTCCTCTTAAAGGCTCTAACCATGGTCCTCTGAAATCCCAAAATCTCATTGTTTCACCACCAAATATAATTTCACCAGTAGGAGATCTCATGAGATATTTACCTAAACCTGTTGGTCCCATTGTTGAGCCTACGTTAGCTCCAATTCTTTGATCTCTCACTAGGAAAGTAAAGCTTTGAGCCTGCGAAGCTTCAGCATTTGTTGGGCCATAAAACTCTGAAGGGTAAGCAGTATTGTTAAACCAGATGAATGTTGAAGCAATAAAACTTGCTACACAAATTCCACCAAGAGCGTAACTTAGTAGTCCTTCACCATTCCAGATGAATGCTCTTCTTGCCCATCCAAAGGGTTTAGTGAAGATATGGAATATTCCTCCAATAATTGCAGTAATACCCACATAAACGTGTCCACCAACAATATCTTCAATGGAGTTAACACCGATTATTGAACCAGCGCCCCCCCATGGAGATCTGAATAGATAACCAAGAATAACTCTTGGATCTAAAGTTGGATTTACAAGTCTGACTTCACCACCACCAGGTGCCCATGTGTCATATGCACCGCCAATAAAACACCAGTTTACTGACCATGCTAATGCACCTACACCTAAAACAATCAAATGATATCCAAGGATATTTGTCATTTGATTTTTATCTCTCCAATCGGTGGAGAAAAATGGAAAATCTTCCTCAAGTTTTTCTGGACCTGCTAATGAATGGTAAATACCACCAAAACCAAGAACAGCGGAAGCTATTAAGTGAACCACGCCTGCTTGGAAGAAAGGCATGATATCAGTAACTTCACCACCTGGGCCTATTCCATAGCCAAACATTGCAACGTGAGGCATACAGATTAAACCTTGCTCCCACATCGGTTTATCAAAAGTAAAATGATTAACCTCAAAGAGCATCATTGCTCCCGCCCAAAAGACTATTAGTCCAGAGTGAGCAATGTGAGCTCCTAGTAAACGTCCAGATAAATTGATTAATCTAGCATTACCTACATACCAGGCATAACCAGTTTCCTCAATACTTTGGTTTGGAGCTCTTAATAAATTATTAAAGGGCGTTTCCACGTGGAAGAACCTCCTCAGGGAATACAAAGTTTTCGTGTGGTTGATCCACAGAAGACATCCATGCTCGCATACCTTCGTTCAAAAGTATATTTTTTGTATAGAAAGTTTCAAATTCTGGATCTTCTGCTGCACGGATTTCTTGGCTTACGAAATCATAAGCTCTTAAATTTAGTGCTAAGCCGACTATACCTATTGAAGATGTCCACATACCCATAACAGGGACAAATAGCATCAAGAAATGTAAGAAGCGCTTGTTTGAAAAAGCAATACCGAAGATTTGACTCCAGAATCTATTCGCTGTAATCATTGAATAAGTTTCTTCTTCTTGAGTTGGATCAAAAGCTCTAAATGTTGAACTTTGAACCTTTCCATCTGTATAAATACTTGTATCTTCATACAAAGTGTTTTGTACTGTAGCTCCATGGATAGCGCAAAGTAGAGCACCACCAAGAATTCCAGCAACTCCCATCATATGGAATGGATTTAAAGTGATATTGTGAAAACCTTGAATGAACAGGATATAACGGAAGATTGCTGCAACACCGAATGAAGGTGCGAAGAACCAACTATGCTGTCCTAAAGGATAAATAAGGAAAATACTTGTGAATACTGCAATTACTGCTGAGAAAGCTAATGCGTTGTATGGTCTTATACCAACAAGGCCAGCAATTTCAAACTGACGAAGCATAAAACCAATTAGGCCAAATACTCCATGTAATGCAACGAAGTTCCATAGGCCGCCAAGTTGTAGCCATCTTACAAAACTTCCTTGGGCTTCAGGGCCCCATAAAAATAGGAGACTGTGTCCCATGGCATCACCAGGGGTACTTACAGCTGCTGTTAAAAAGTTACAACCTTCAAGGTATGAGCTTGCAACTCCGTGTGTGTACCAAGAGGTAACAAATGTTGTTCCGACAAACCAACCGCCTATAGCAAGATATGCACAAGGAAGTAGAAGTAGTCCGGACCAACCAATAAATACAAAGCGGTCGCGCTTCAACCAATCATCGAGGACATCAAACCATCCTCTTTGTGGGGCGCTACCAACTGCGATCGTCATGAGAAATCGTTTTTAGCTTCGGGATACGCAGTGACTGTAACAAATATTGAGAGTAATGTGGGGAAATTTTGTATATCTGAAATGCCTTGTAAAGCTTTCCTGACTTTTTTATTAAAAATTAGGTAAGAATACTCCCTTAGTTTGTTAAATTATCTGAATTAGGCTCTAAAAAAGGATAAAAATGAATTCAGACCTCACGTCTTTCGATAAAATCGAACAAAAAATTGGTGGATCAAGAAAAATTTCAAATTATATTATTGGAGGAATGCTAACGATAGGGGGTATTGGTTTTCTTTTGGCCTCAGTATCTAGCTACACAGGAAAGGATTTATTACCTTTAGGTAATCCTTCAACTTTATTATTTATACCTCAAGGAATAATAATGGGAGCATACGGGGTAATAGCCAATTTATTAAATTTTTATTTGTGGTATTTGGTTTACATAAACTTTGGTTCAGGAAGTAATTATTTTGATAAATCATCAAAATCTGTAGAAATTAGAAGAAAAGGATTATTTAAAGATATTGAAGTTAAATTAAATTTCGATGAAATTAAATCGGTTAAGTTGGATATAAGTGAGGGATTTAATCCTAGAAGAAGAATTGCTCTGGTATTAAAAGGTAGAAAAAAACCCCTTCCCTTAAGCGGAGCAGGTGAACTTAAGCCATTGCTTCAAGTTGAAGAAGAAGGAGCTCGTCTGGCTAAATTTTTGGATGTTAATTTGGAGGGCTTGAAATAAAAAAAAAATATTTTTTAAAAACATTATTTTTTTTACAGGTTTTGTTTTTGGTGCAAGCTTGTAGTTATAAAAATAAGATCGATTCAAATTATTTCTGCCAAAAACTTAAACTTACTTGTATTAAAGGTAATAAAGTTGTTTATTTTAAAACTACAAAAGGTGATTTTAAGGTTAAGTTATTTGGTAAAGATAACCCTGTAACAGTATCAAACTTTCTTGAAAATATAAATAATAATATCTATTCCAATCAAAAATTTTATAAGATAATCAATTATTCACAAATAAAGTTTATACACGGAGGTGTAAACCCTGAAAATAAATTTTTTATTGAAAGAAATCAATATTTAAAAAATAAAAGTCCATCAATACCTTTAGAAATTAAATTCAAAGAAGAAATTAAACCAAGGTATCAATATCAAATAAATAATCCTTATGAAACTAAGGATTTACTGAATATTTTTGAAAGTGGTTCAATAGCTATGGTTAAGAGTGGTAAAAATAGCTCTTCATCTACTGAATTTTTTTTTGTTACTAATGAAATTCCTGAATTGGACGGAAGATATTCAATTTTTGGAAAAATAATAAAAGGATTAGATGTGCTAGAAAAAATTGAGAAGGGAGACTTCATTAAAGAAGTCAAGATATTTAATTAAATTTCTAAAGAATATTTGTTAATTTTCAACATTTCTGTATTCACGCCCGAAGAGCGTTTAAGAGCTACTTTGCCAGTTCTTGCTATTTCAAGGATGCCATAAGGTTCTAGTAATTTCTCTAAAGCAACTAATTTCCCAGGATCTCCAACTACCTCTAGAGTTAAGGCTATATCTGAGACATCAACAACTTTTGCTCGGAATATCTGAACTATATCCAGGATATTACTTCTGGTATCTTCTTTCGATGAAACTTTTAGTAACATCAATTCCCTCTCAACGGCAGCGAGATTAGTGAAATCTACCACTCCAAGAACATTAAATAACTTATTGAGTTGCTTAGTCATTTGTTGAAGAGTTTCATCGTCACCTTCTACGACCATTGTTAATCTTGAAATTCCTTTGGATTCTGCGGGGCCTACAGCGAGGCTATCTATGTTAAATCCTCTTCTAGCAAAAAGACCTGAGATTCTACTCAGAGCTCCAGATTCGTCTTCTACAAGAACTGATAGTGTATGTTTCATATTTTAAAAGGTTTTTAAATCTCTAATCCATTCATAAGAGATTCTATTAAATACTGAAGGATCTTCATCATGGATACAATGCCCTGAGTTGGATACTATTTTTAATTTTACCCATCTATGAAATTTTGCAATCTTTTTACCAATAAACAGAGGTATAAAATTATCTTTGTCTCCCCAAATTAATAAAAAAGGAACTTTTTTTGAGGAGCTAAGTTTTCTTAAAAGGTAAGAGGTTTGAAATTTTTTATCTCTCAAAGACATTCCAATACACATTGCCCTTAATGATCTAGCTGAAGTACTTCTTAAAACTGGTTTTGTTATCAGATCTATTAGTTCGCGATCAATATTATCTTTTTTGAAATATGCCGAATTTAGTCCTAGTTTTATAATCCTTAATTTGGTTATTAAATATAAAATAATCTCCAAAGGGAAAAATATAAAAAAAATTTTTATCAAAAAATCTTGAAATTTTTTGAATAGTGATTTTTTTGACATCGACTTTTTGTTGACTTGAATTTGATCTGGTAAAGGCGATGCAATAACTGTCAAAATCTGGTCTTCTAATGCAACAGCACATGTTAAAGCAACCAGTGATCCTAGGGAATTACCAATAAGAATGACTTTTCCAGAATTCTTCGGTCTTATCACCTGTGCAATAAAGTCTTTCACTTGATTACACCAAATCTCATTATTTAATCTCCCTATTTGCCTTATCCCCGGTTGATCTGAATCCCCAAATCCTATTAAATCAAGAGAATATGAGGCAAAATTCCTTTCCGCGAAATATTCTAAATTGTTTCTCCAATGTTTTCGACTGGCGCCAAATCCATGGAGAAAGATAATTGGAATTTTATTACCTTCGCCTAAAACACTCCAACATATTTTAAAACCATTCCAATTCCAGTAATTAGGCAAGTTAATATTTTCTTTTTTGCAATTGGGATCCATATATTCAAAATTTTCAAGATATTTGCATTATCTACTTTTTTAACAAATAAATGTATATTGAATGTAAATTATATTAATCATTAAAATTTATTATGGCTAAAGAAATTTTTAGTATTGCGGCAGTTTTTTGGATACTTATACCAATAGGATTAGTTGGTGGTGCATTATTATTAAAGTTTCAGGGAGACTGATTCTCACGGATACATCACAATTTGAGTTATGGTCTTAAAGTTAAGTAAATCTTAAGTATGAAGATTCTTTTAGTAGGAGCAACAGGGACACTTGGTAGACAAATAGCAAAGCAAGCTATAGAAGAGGGACATGAAGTAAGATGCTTTGTAAGAAATCCAAGAAAAGCTTCCTTTCTACAAGAATGGGGTTGTGAGCTAACAAAAGGTAATTTATTAAATTCTTCTGATATCGAATATGCATTGCAAGATATTGAAGTTGTTATTGATGCAGCGACTAGTAGGCCAGATGATCCGAAAAGTATTTATGAAATTGATTGGGATGGAAAACTTAACTTATTCAATGCTTGCGAATCTTTAAAAGTAAAAAGGGTAATATTCCTCTCTATCCTCTTAACAGAAAAGTTTAGAAATGTTCCTTTAATGGACATTAAATATTGTACTGAAAAACTTCTTGAGAAATCTGATCTAGAATATACCATTTTCAAATGTGCAGCTTTTATGCAAGGAGTTATTGGTCAATTCGCAATCCCAATCTTGGATAGTCAAGCAGTGTGGATGAGTGGGACTCCAACTAAAATTGCTTACATGAATACTCAAGATATGGCGAAAATTGTTGTGGCAGCAGTAAATAATCCAAAAACTCACAGAACATCATTGCCATTAGTAGGTCCCAAAGCATGGGATTCAAATGAAGTTATATCTTTATGTGAAAAATTTAGTGAAAAAAAGGCGAAAATTTTTAGAGTTTCACCCTTTCTTATTAGTGTCACTCAAAAAGTAGTTTCCTTTTTCCAAGATTCTCTTAATGTTGCTGAGCGATTGGCTTTTGCTGAAGTAACTAGTAGTGGTGAATCTTTAGATGCTGACATGAGCAAAACTTACGAAATATTGGAACTTAAAAAAGAGGATATGACCTCACTAGAGAGTTATATAAAGGAGTACTATCAACAAATACTTAAAAGATTAAGGGAAATGGAAGCAGATCTTAATATTGAAGAAAAAAAGAGATTACCTTTTTAATATTGCAATTTTAGAATCAGATAGTATATTTGTACTATACTAAATATTATTGACCTATGTCTGTTTCTAAGTCTAAAAACCTTGAACGAAAACTAGATAATTTTGCAAAAGAAGCAAAAAATGAATTGAATAATGTTTGCGGATCTTCATTATGGGAAAGCCTTGGGTTTGTTTTTTTTGATCAATTAGAAGATTCTGAAAAAATTGCAAAAGCAAATTTTTACTATGGACAACTTCAAATAATTAATGAAATTAAATTTTCAATTTGAATTGAATTGCATATTTTTACTTATGTAATTTTTTTTAAATCAATTTTGACCAATCTTTTTCTGATAATATGTTCTTAGTAAAAGATTAATTAATGATTGAAACTTCAGGTGTAATTGAAAAAGAGCAGGGGAACGGATTTTATTTGGTTACCTTAGAACAACCTGAAGGACATCAATGTCTATGTAGAGCTGCAGGTAAATTGACTAAATTTAGAATTAAATTATTAGCTGGAGATAAAGTTTTAGTTGAGATTAGTCCTTATGATCTCTCTAGAGGGAGGATAACTTATAGAGAAAGAAATGCAGGTGGTGCTAAACCTACTACTAATAAAAATAACCCTAAGAGAAATAATAAATAAAAAGATAATTTAGATAATATTTTTTATCGCTTCTTTAAACTCACTTCTTTGCTTAACACCTTGCCATTGTTTTTTTAATAATTTTTCTTTAAATAGTTGAACTGTTGGTGTGCCGTTAATACCAGCTTGTTTTGCAATATCTTGATCTTTATCAATATCTATTTCAACGCCAAGGACTGCACCATCAAGTTCTTTAATTACTCTTTTTAACTGAGGTTTCAAAACATGACATGGGCCGCAACTTGGAGAACTAAAAATTACTAAGATAGGTTTTTTACTTTCGTGATAAAGTTTCCTTAATGCATAACTGCCTTTTTGCCATTCAGAATTTGAATCGAAAGTATCTTCATTAACTTCTTCCTCATTAAAATCTGATGAATTAAGTTTTTTTTCTGGTTCGGGTGTTTCTCTGACTATAGTTTTGGCTAAGTTTTTCTCGGCAAGCCACCTTTCGGTAGCTAATGCTGCCATGCATCCTGTTCCAGCAGCGGTAACTCCTTGTCTCCACTCAGAATCAACAACATCACCTGCTGCGAAAATGCCTTCGATAGATGTTTCTGGTCTTCCTGATTTGCAAGCAATATATCCTTTATTATCTAAATCAATTTTGTTGCCTAGGAACTTCGTATTTGGGGTATGCCCTATCGCGTAAAAAAGACCCTTTATATTGATTCCCCCTTTACCTTCATGGGAGTGAATAGTTTCTATTCTCTCAAGCCATTCAGAACCATCAGCTTTATTAACTTTTGTGTTCCAATGGATTTCTATTTTTGGATTAGCTTTTACTCTATCAACCATTGCTGCGCTAGCTCTTAATTTTTCTGATCTAACAATCAAATGAACTTTGCTGCCATATTTTGTGAGGTATGCTGCTTCTTCACATGCAGAGTCGCCTCCTCCTACAACAGCTAATTCTTCATCTCTGAATTGTGGAGTTGCTCCATCACAAATTGCACAGGCACTTATTCCTTTACTCCAAAATTTATCCTCATTAATCACACCTAATCTATTCGCACTTGCTCCAGTTGCAATAATAATAGAGTTAGTTTTTATAATACCTTCTAAAGTTTTTAATTCAAAAGGATGTGAATCAGTATTTATTGAGACTACATCACTTTCGTATAAATTAGTGCCCCATCTTTCTGCTTGAGCCTTCATTAGATCCATCAATTCAGGACCTAGTACTCCATCTGGGAAACCTGGATAATTTTCCACAAATGTTGTAGTCATTAATTGCCCACCAGGAATTCCACCAGAATTAAATCCTGTTACAAGCAAAGGTTGAAGATTTGCTCTCGCTGCATAAATTGCAGCTGTATAACCTGCTGGACCCGAACCAATTATTACAACATTTTCTAAGTTAGAATTTTTTTCTTTATTTTCCATATTATTTACTAATTTCACTTCTAATATTAATAAACAAATCTAATTAATGTAGGGCGGATTTCACTCGATCAATTTATTATTTAATCGTTGACTTTTTGGTCTAATAATTTTTTTAATTCCTTGGGGAAGTTTAAAACAGAATCTTTTAAATTTTCGTTCTTTTCTCCAATATGTAATATCCACTCTCTAAATTCTTCTGCTATTGCATAACTGTCTTCATACCTCTCTAAAGTGTCCATTGCAGAAATTCTGTTGGTAGCCCAACATGTCGCTATGTCGATCCTTTTTCTAATGAAATTGTCCATTGAAAGTTCTAAGTTGTATATAGATAAACACATTGGATGTCCTATCTATTGTCTAATAAGTTACAACTTAGTACTTCCAAACAATAATTTAATCTTTAATTTATATTTGAGTCAATTTTTAGAGGAACTATAAAGAAAATATAAAGAAATAGGTTTAAACTGCCTCGCTGTGATTTGCAAGTAGCCTTTCAACTTCCTCAAAACCCTCTTTAGCTGAATTTATTGCAAGTTCCTCGCTAACTTTTTCTTCTGATATTAATTTTGCGGATATTTTCTTTAAGAGAGTTTCTTTCTTTTCTCTTAGTGAAATAACAATTTCTTCTTCGATGATAGATTTTATTGCTTTAGAAATTATTTTTTTGTCATTTGCTTCCTCAAATGTGCCCTGAACTAATTCTTGAATAAATAATCTATGAACCTCACTACTCCTTAGAAAGCTTTCTGTGGCATTAATAATTCCTTCAACAAGAGCTTCATCAGGTTCAGAATCGTTTTCTGCCAGCTTAAATTCCCAATCTAAATGTCTTCTTTGCCAACCTGCCGAGTGGAGACTCGGCATTACTGTCTGTGAATAAGTATCGACTGACATTTCATAAATTCTCTCTGCTAATTTCTCGCACCAGTCTTTACCATGCTTTTCTAGATTTTTCTGCATAGCTTGTCTTGGAACAGCATGACCACCATGATGACTGTGGCAAACTCCATCAGGACATTCGATTGCTTTTATACTCATTGGATTATTTAGTACTTATATATTCTAGATAGCTATTTTTTGTAGAAAAGAAAATATATTTTTAACAAAAATCCAAGACTTTTGACTTTCTTCAATTTATATTTAGTATGTTAAAAAAATAAATAAATTGACAAAGATACTTATTCCTTCCGAAACAAGCCCTGGTGAAAGGAGAGTTTCAGCTACACCAGAAGCTGTAAAGAAATTAAAAAGCCTTGGATGTGATGTTTATATTGAAAGTTCAGCAGGAAAATTATCAGGATTTAGTGACTTATCATATGAAGAATCGGGCGGAACAATAATATCTGAAATAGATCAAAAAATTTGGGGTGAAGCGGACTTAATATTTTGTGTTCAAACTCCATCAGAGGATAATTTAACTAAATTAAAAAAAGGCGCTGTTCTTCTTGGTCTTCTTAACCCATATGGTAATAAGGAGCTTCTTAGGATTATAAATAGTAATAAGATTTCAGCTTTATCACTAGAGTTGCTTCCGAGGATTAGTAGAGCTCAATCTTCTGATGTTCTTTCTTCACAGGCTAATATTGCTGGATATAAAGCAGTTCTTTTAGCTGCAAGTGAGTTAGATAGATATTTCCCAATGCTTATGACTGCAGCAGGGACAGTCCAACCTGCCAAAGTAGTGGTTCTTGGTGGAGGCGTTGCAGGATTACAGGCAGTCGCGACTGCAAAAAGACTTGGAGCAATAGTATTTGTCTCTGATATTAGACCTGCTGTTAAAGAACAAGTAGAGTCCCTCGGAGCAAGATTTATAGAACTTCCTGAAGTTGAGGAAAAGCCAGGAGAGGCAGGAGGTTATGCAAAAGCTGTAACACCCGAATTCCTCTCAAAACAAAAGGCAACTTTAACTAAATATTTATCTGAGGCTGATGTTGCTATATGTACTGCGCAAGTTCTAGGTAAAAAGGCACCTGTTTTAATAGATTCTCCCATGATTGAAAAAATGAGGCCTGGTGCAGTAGTTATTGATTTAGCAGTTTCTCAGGGAGGGAACTGCGAAGGAACAAAATCAAATGTAACTATTTTCAAAGATGGGGTAAAACTCATAGGAGCGGGCGAATTACCCTCTTCAGTTCCTTATGATGCAAGTTCACTTTATGCTAAGAACTTAACATCTTTGATTACACCATTTATAAAAGATGGTGTAATTAAATTAGATAAAGAGGATGAACTCATTTCTGGATGTTTATTAAGCGATGAAGGAGTTGTTCTTCAAAATAAAGTTTTTGAAAATTGAGGTTTTAAAATTATGTCTTTTATAAGTCTTCTTTGGGTTCTTTTACTTGGTAGTTTATTAGGCCTAGAGTTAATTGGAAAAGTTCCTCCTACTCTTCACACACCTCTAATGAGTGGAGCAAATGCAATTTCAGGAATAACAATGCTGGCAGCCTTGACTTTAATTGTGAAAGCAGAAGGTAATGTACCACTTTTAATCATTGGTTCAGTTTCTCTTGGATTTGCTCTTTTCAACGTTGTAGGAGGTTTCTTTGTAACTGATCGAATGCTCGCGATGTTTAGTCGTAAAACATCAAATAAGAAGTAATTTTTAACATGAATCTACCTGTAATCATTAAATTCGTTATTGACCTTCTAGCAGTACTTTTACTGGCTTTGGGAATAAAAGGATTGTCAAAAGTAAAATCAGCAAGGGATGCTAATAGATTAGCTGCATTCGCAATGTCGCTATCAGTAGTAGGGTTACTTTCTTATTATTTAGGTACTTCTGGAATCGGTATTCAGTCTTGGATTTGGATAATAATTGGATCAATCATAGGTAGTTTCTTCGGAGCAATACTTGCAAAAAAAGTACCTATGACCTCCATGCCAGAAACAGTGGCATTGTTCAATGGTTGTGGAGGAATGTCTTCACTTTTAGTGGCCTTAGGAGTAGCTATTTTTCCTATATCTGGTGGTCAAGAAAATTTTGATTTTTTTAAGTCACTGATTAACGAAGTTTCAATATCTGTTTCTATATTTGTTGGTGCCATAACTTTCACAGGTTCAATTGTGGCGATGGCAAAGTTACAGGGTTGGCTTTCAACTCCAGGATGGACCCAGAGCAAAGTTAGACATTTTGTAAATATTGTTTTTGCAGTTGCTTCCTTGATAGCCTTTTTTGATTTGATAAACGGCAATATAAGTTCTATTTGGCTTTTAGTTGTAGTTTCTTCTTTATTGGGTATTGGAGTTACTTTGCCAATTGGTGGAGCTGATATGCCAGTCGTTATATCTTTATTAAATAGCTATTCAGGGATTGCAGCAGCAGCAGCAGGTTTCGTTGTAGATAGTCAGCTTTTGATAGTAGCAGGCGCAATGGTTGGAGCGGCAGGTCTAATACTTACTCAAGTAATGTGCAAGGGTATGAATAGATCATTGGTCTCAGTTCTTTTTGGAGGATCTTTATCTGCACAAAGTACAGCTTCTTCAGGTTCAGGAGAATATACAAATATAACTTCTTGCAGTGTTGAAGAATGTGCATTGACTTTAGAGGCAGCCAACAAGGTAATTATTGTTCCTGGTTATGGTCTTGCAGTAGCTCAAGCTCAACATACTTTAAGGGAAGTGACAAAAAAACTAGAGCAAAATGGTATTGAAGTTGTTTACGCAATTCATCCTGTAGCGGGGAGGATGCCTGGACATATGAATGTACTTTTAGCAGAAGCAGATGTTCCTTACGAACAACTTAAAGAGATGGACGTTGTAAATCCTGATTTTCCAGCAACGGATGTTGTTTTAGTTTTAGGAGCAAATGATGTGGTTAATCCTCAAGCTAAAAATGATAGCTCTTCTCCTTTATATGGCATGCCAGTTCTTGATGTGCAGGAAGCAAGAACTGTATTTGTAATTAAACGTGGTATGAGTGCAGGTTATTCAGGAATAAAAAATGATTTATTTGATCTGCCTAATACCTCAATGGTTTTTGGTGATGCAAAAAAGGTGCTGAATGATTTGATTGGAGAATTAAAGGATCTTGGAGTTGGGGAGAAATAATAGTAAATCTTTTAGTTTTTCAGATTACTTAAAAAATAAGCCATTTCGAGAAGTCTTACCTTGGATAGGTGGCGACTTACAAACTTTGAGAGATACTTTTGTTATTGATTTTGGTAAATCAAAAAAAAATAAAAAAATATTCTTTCCGATTAATAAAATTCTTTCTAAAAAATTTGAATGTGATTATCTTCTAGGGTTTTTAGAATTACCTGAAAACTTAAATTCTCTTAGGGGTTTTGTAATCGTTACACATGGTTTAGGGGGCTCAACTAAACGGTTTGGTTTAAGAAGAATCTCTAGGAAATTATCAAATAATGGTTTTGGAGTTCTTAAATTAAATCTAAGAGGATCTGGATCTGCGAGATATTTAGCTAAAGGAAATTATTGTGCTAGATGCTCTAGTGATGTTATTTCAGCAATTAATTATTTTAAAAAGTTCATTAATTTAGAGTTTAAAGATCTCATTAAGATAAATTATCTTCCAATTTACGGAGTTGGATTATCTTTAGGCGGAACAATTCTTTTAAATGCCTGCTTAGATTACGATGAAAACAAAGGAGAAAAACTTTTAGATGGCCTAGCATGTGTGAGTAGCCCTTTAGATTTATCATCATGCAGTCTCTGTATTGAAAAATCTAGAAATTATATCTACCAAAAATGGTTACTTCATCGCTTAAAAAATCAGTTATGGGAGGGATTTAATGATGAAGGCAAAATTCTTAATAATGAGAAACTAAGAAAAAAAATTAGAGCTTTAAAAAGTATAAGGGAATTTGATCAGAAATTTACAGCTCCAAGTTGGGGATTTAATTCTTTAGAAGATTATTATGTTAAAGCTTCTCCAATATTTAGAATCCAAAACTCAATAAAAAAATTACCTCAAATGCTTTTTATTCATGCCAAGGATGATCCTTGGGTTCCATATAGTTCAACTTTGAATTTAAGAGAGAAATTTATTGATAAATTTACTATTTTTATAACTGAAAAAGGAGGTCATAATGGTTTTCACTCTATTAATGGCTGCTGGTCAGACGAAGTAGTAAAGAACTGGTTTATTAGTATCTAGGACTATTTAAAAATGGTGTTTTTTTAAAAATCCATTTTTCTATTGGCTTACCGTTAATAATATGTGAGGTAAAAATTTCTGAAATTTTTTCTGGAGAAACTTTTTCGTACCAGATACCATCAGGCCACACAAGAAGAATTGGGCCGTTTTTACATATCCTTAAACAGTCAGCTTTTGATCTTAATATATGAACGTTTTTTGTACAGGGATCATTCTCAAATTTTTTTAAAGTCTTTTTCAGACATTCCCATGTTTTTTGACCTTCATTGCCTTTAAAGCATTTCTGTTTTGAGGGTGTTGCGCATAGCAGAAGGTGTTTATTTACCCATTTTGTCATTTTAAATCCCTTTGCCATACTGCCATTAAGCCAATTCTAGGGCATCACACAAGCACCCGTTAAAACTTCTATTTCAAAGGGTAAGGCAACCAGTATTGCTTTTAAATTCTGAGCTGAATTAAATATTTCCTGTATTAGTTCTATACAGAAACTGATAAAAATTAGACATTTTCTGAGATTTTTCTTTGAAATTACTTGTCTTTATTGATTTTTGTTTATAAAAATGTAGTTATCGGCACAAATTTTGTAACTTTAATATTTTGGGATCAAATAAAGTAAAAACCTTATATAAGGAAAAATCATTTTCTTTTTCAAGAATCGGGCCCGATATTTATGGCTCTACTCATCCTCAGAATTTATTATCTGAAATAAAGGAAAGAGCGGAATTTTTATATGAGTTATTGGACAGGCATGTAATTTCCATAGACCCCTTTAGTAAAGATTGTCTTCTACAACTTTTCAGGCTGGCGGCAAAATTTGAAAGTAATCCAAACAGATATATTTCTCATAACAGTCCCCTCAAGGGAAAGATACTCATAAATGCCTTTTATGAGCCAAGCACCAGAACAAGATTATCGTTTGACAGCGCATGGCACAGGCTGGGTGGCGATTCAATAAATATTACCGATAAGAGTTCCACTGGCATTGCCAAGGGAGAATCCCATCTGGATATTGCTCATATGTTTAATAATTACGGTGACTGCGTTGTCCTCAGAGAAAGTGACAATGAGGCGATTTTTGAAATGACAAAATCATTGAGAATTCCAATAATCAATGCCGGTAATGGAATCGATGAACATCCCACTCAGGCGATGTCTGATCTTTATACGATTTTTAAATGGAGACCGCATCTGGTTAACAAATCAATTGATGATAGTGAAAAAATAACCATTGGTATCATCGGAGTTCCATCACGTATGAGAACAGTCAGATCTCTTCTGAAATTATTCTGCAAGTTTTCATATTTCATCAAAAAAATTATTGTCATTTACGATGACAAATCCATTGATCAGAACGATCTATTTGATGAAGGCCAGCTGGAACAACTTGTTGAATCTGATCTAAAGATTGAGTTGGAGACGGATATGCAAAAAGTATTGCCTTCTCTGGACGTTACCTATATAAATGCAATTGCATGGGTGGGAGAAAATTATGAGGTTCATGGAAGTGCATTTAAATTGCATAGTGAGTTGCAATTTAAAAAAGATTCCATAATATTGCATCCACTTGCTCGTGGTCCTGAATTGTCAACATCACTGGATCAGACCGCAAAAAATTGGTATTTTGCTCAGTCAAGAGGAGCGGTATTTGTAAGGATGGCATTACTTACCTGTCTGATGGATAGAACTACAAGAGTGATGGATGTAGTTTAACTAGATGTGTGGAATAGGCGGGGTTTTTAATAAATCAAAAGATAAATCTGTTGAACCTCAGATTCTTGTAAATATGGCGGCTATTCAAAGCCATCGTGGACCGGACGGTTTTGGATATAAATTATCAGATGATACCTCTGTAGGATTCTGTCATGCGAGATTATCAATAATAGATTTAAATGAAAATCGAGCCAGACAGCCTTTTGTGGGAGGTGCCGAAAATAATATTCTGATGGCACATAATGGTGAATTTTATGACTTTCAGAGAATCAGGGCTGATCTTGTTGCCCAAGGTGTAAGCTTTTCTTCAAAAAGTGATTCGGAAATATTGCTTAGACTTTATGAGAAATATGGCATTGATGAATCATTATCTTATCTGCGAGGAGAATTTGCCTTTTCTTTGTTTGATGCAGAACAGGATTGTCTTTATCTTGTAAGAGATCGATTTGGGATAAAACCTCAATACTGGATTGAGACCGATGATTCTTTTATATTTGGCTCTGAATTAAAAGTATTATTCGCCCATCCATCAGTTGAAAGAAAATTTACGGGTGAAGGACTGGTTCATCAACTGATGCAGGTCATGGTACCTGGCTCAACAGCATTCGCCGGTGTTAAACAAGTTAAGCCCGGATATATCCTTAAGGTCAAAAGAGAAAATAATAAATTTCAGATAAAAGAGGAGAAATTCTGGGATATAAATTTCCCAAAGAAAAATACTTATGAAAGAGATAAAAGTGAAAAATATTTTGTTGAAAATATTAGAAAAGAATTGTTGAGAGCAGTTGAATTAAGAATGGTCGCTGATGTTCCTGTCGGCTGTTATTTATCCGGTGGAATTGATAGTTGCTCAATTTTGGGATTGGCTTCTGCTATAAGTCAAAAATCAGTAAAGGCATTCACGATTGGTTTCAGTGATGCAAGATATGATGAAACTTCGATAGCAAAAGAGATGGCTGTCGCCACAAATGCAGATCATGAGATTTTAAAAATAAATGGTGATGATCTGTATGGGAATTTTGAAAAGGTTCTATGGTTTACTGAAAGATCTATTTATAACACCCTTGCAATTGCAAAGTACCTTATGAGTAAAAGAGTGAATGAGCTCGATTATAAGGTCGTTATGACAGGAGAGGGCTCAGATGAATTGTTTGGAGGCTATCCCGCTTTTAGAAAAGATATGTATACCTATGGGGTCGGAATTTCTAATACAGAATCTGAGAATCTTAAAGAAAATCTGGAAAATTCAAATAATATTTTCAAGGGCGCGATGCTAGCTAATGAAGAGATAAGTAATAAATCTTTCAAGGAATTTTTAGGATTTACGCCAAGTTGCCTTCAACCTTGGCTTGCATGTGAAACTTATGCAAAAAGTCTAGTCTCAAGTAAATATAAAGAGATAACGGAAACTTATGATCCCGGGGCGGCAATTTTTGGAGAACTTGACCTTGAACAGTTAGAAGATAGATACGCAATTGATCAGGCTCAGTACGTTTGGATGAAGACTATGCTTGAGGGCCAAATTCTCACATGGGGTGGAGATAGAGTGGATATGTCAAATTCAATGGAAGCAAGACCTGCATTTTTAGATCATCACCTAGCTGAAGCTGCCTTTGCTGTCCCCCCTGAATTAAGGATTAAAGACAATGTCGAGAAGTATGTTTTAAGAGAAGCCATGTCAGGATTGCTGCCAGAATCACTATATAAACGTGAAAAATTTCCTTTCATGGCTCCCCCCTCCCATGCAGATAAAGATAATTTAAGTTCTATGCAGGAAATTGTGAATGCATTTTTAAGTCCTGAGAGGATAAGAGAATTTGGAATCTTGGATGAAACAGAAGTAAATAATTTGCTGAATAAATTTTTTAGTTCAGAGCTTGATGCCTCAGAAAAAGTACAATTGGATGCAATAATCAATCATCTTTTAAGCGTTCAGATCTTATATAAGATTTTTATAATTGAGGATATCCCTGATAAGGCTCAAAAGATGGCTGATAATTTGGGCTGGAAAGTTTGAATTTGTTTCTTAAATTAATTTCTGAAAAGGTGTAAACCAATACAGGTTTTATTTAAAAAATAAGAGACCTTAAATAAGTTTAGGTAATAAAAGTATGAGTTATAGCGCTGGGTTAAATATCCTAGAGCCACAGATAATAAATAGGGAGAGAATCCAAGATTTGATAAATTCTTTTTCTTCAATCGGAGCTTCTGAGAATGGTTCTGTTTCAAGAAGAGGTTTTTCTGATGAAGATATATATGCAAGAAATTTTTTTATAAAAACTCTTAAGGACTTAGGTTTAAAAATAAGAATAGATACTGCCGGAAATATTATTGCAAGATTAGATGGGCATGATAAAAATTTACCTCCCATTGTTACTGGATCTCATCTCGACACTGTTCCAAAGGGAGGTAAGTACGACGGCACTTTAGGAGTAATTGCAGGAATTGAAATTGCTTTTTTCCTTAAGGAAAATGACATTAAATTAAATAGACCCTTTGAAATAATTGTCTTTGCTGATGAAGAATCGACGATGATTGGCTGTAAAGGCTTTACAGGAAATTTACCTTTAAACGAAGAAGATTGTATTACAAGTAATTCCGGTTCAATAATTGATAATCTTTCTCGGATTGGTGGAAATTGGCTTGACATTAAAAGTGCGGTAAGACCTAAAAAAGATATATTCGCTTTTCTTGAATTACATGTTGAACAGGGGAAGGTCCTTGAAGATGGTGGTTTGGATATCGGAATTGTTAATGGGATAGTAGGTCAAAAAAGAATAACCGTTAAGGTTTCAGGTCAGGCTAATCATGCTGGAACTACACCGATGTCAAATAGAAATGACGCACTTTTGGCCGCCTCTAAAATTATTGTTGGTATTGAAGAGATAGCTAAAAATACTTCTGAAAGCGCAGTCGCAACAGTTGGTAAATTGATATTACATCCCAATGCGGCAAATGTTATTCCAGGAGAGGCAGTATTCACGATAGATATGAGAGATTTGGATGAAGATGTAATTGGGAAAATGAGTTTAAGAATTGAGAATCTATGTTCAGAAATTCAAGAAGTTACTGGATGCGTGATACAGATAGAACCTCAATTTGAAGTGATTCCCACTAAGTCATGCCCTAAATTAGTGAGCTCTTCATTTCATGAATCTGAAAAATTGGGATTTAAAACTGGAATCTTACCAAGCAAAGCAAGTCATGACTCACAAGAAATAGGAAGGATCTGTCCTATGGTGATGATCTTTGTCCCAAGCAGGAATGGTCTGAGTCATTCCTACAAGGAATATACTTCTCTTGATCAATGTGCTAATGGTATTGAGGTTTTATTAAATACAATATTTTCCATTGATAAGAATTTTTTAGACAAGCCTCTAATGAGATAAATGACATTTTCAATTATTGGTTTTGATCCTTTAAAAAATAGATTTGGTGTTGCAGTTTCTTCTTGTCATATAGCTGTTGGCTCAACAGTTTCATTCGTTAGATCACAGGTTGGTGCTGTTGCAACTCAAGGGCAAACTAATCCCTATTTAGGATTAAGAAGTCTTGAGTCACTCCAATCCTGCTCTGATTCCAAAATTGTTTTGGAAGATTTAATTAAGGAAGATTTTGGCAGGGAAAAAAGACAGGTTCACTTAATTGATAAGTATGGAAGAAGCGCATGCTGGACAGGTCAAGAATGTTTTCAGACATGCGGACATATAAGTGGAGAAAACTTTTCTGTAGCTGGCAATTTTCTAGAGAATATCGAAGTTCTTGAGGTGATGGCTGATGTTTTTAAACAAAGTGATCCAAATATTAAATTAGGGAAAAGACTACTTGATGCTCTTAATGCAGGAGAAAATATAGGTGGAGATAGACGAAGCCCCCGTTCAACCTCAAGCGCTCTAAAGGTAAGTGGAGAACTAGGCTTTCCCCTTTTAGACCTTAGAGTTGATTATCATGATTCCTCTGTAGATGAACTAATTAGAATTTATAGGCATAGCCAAAGTGAGTGGGCCCAGGAATGGAGAGATTCAATGAATGACTTGCCTGAAATGAATATGAAACGAGAATTCAGAGTGGCATAAGGTTTAAAGATTAAAGACTTTGCTTGTAAGTTCAGCATCCAATAGTCGTAAGAAATGGTTAGTTAGGTGATTTTTAATATTCACTTTTATCCAATACTTACGTATTTTTTCCCTTTTTTAATTTCTTGCTCAACAAAAAGTCTGGCCCAATTGTCTACTTCAAGAATATCCTCCAATTCGGGACTCAAATTCAAATTCTCCATATGTGATTCACAAGCTTTACTTATAAATGTTGGAATTTCTTGAAAAGAAATTTTTTCTTTAAGGAATTGTTCAACAGCCATTTCATTAGCAGCATTTAAGACTGCGGGCATAGTCCCAGAAGATTTTCCTGCAGCATAGGCAAGTCCCATGCATGGATATTTAAACTCATCTGGCTCTTTAAAAGTTAATTTTCCAATTTCACTTAGCTTTAATCTTTTCCAATTTGTTTTGAATCTTTCAGGCCAACTCATCGCATATAAAATGGGTAGTTTCATATCTGGCCAACCTAATTGAGCTAATACTGAAGAATCTTCCATCTCAATCATTGAATGAATAATACTTTGAGGGTGGATAACTATTTCGATATTTTCGTAAGAGGTCCCAAATAAATAATGAGCTTCTATAACTTCTAATCCTTTATTCATAAGAGTTGCAGAATCTACAGTTATTTTTTTTCCCATATCCCAATTAGGATGTGAAGTTGCATCTTCCACTGTGACATGCTTTAAATCCTCAACAGCCCAATCTCTGAAAGCACCACCAGAAGCTGTTAAATGTATGGCTTTTAAACCTTTAGGTATCTCTCCTGTTGAAAAATCTGCATTTTCATAATTAGGTAATCCTTGTAAACATTGAAAAATGGCAGAGTGTTCTGAATCAGCAGGTAAAAGCCTACTATTATTTTTCTTTAATGCAGGAATAACAATTGGCCCTGCCGCAATTAAAGTTTCTTTGTTAGCAAGTGCAATATTTTTCCCTGCATTAATTGCTGACATTGTTGGAATTAAGCCTGCACAGCCTACTATTCCTGTAACCACAGTATCTGCCTTATCCCAAGCTGCAACAACGTTAATCCCCTCCTTTCCACTCAAAACCAAGGGAGCACTATCTAAATTTAAGTTATTAATATTATCTTTTAAATCTTCTATAAGATTTTCATCCTCAATCGCAACTACTTCTGGTTTATGTGTTTTAACTTGTTCGGTTAATAAATTAATATTTCTTCCTGCCGAAAGAGCTACGGCTTTAAACTTATCAGGCTGCTCACTAGCTATTTCGAGAGTTTGAGTCCCAATTGAACCAGTAGAACCGAGCACAGTAATGTATTTCAATTTTCTCTGATATTTCTAATATCTTCCCATTTAAAGGTGTATTTAAAAAACAAAAATTTCAAATTGGTTTTTTTCTTAAAATTTAGACCCTTATCCATGTTGTTATTTCCTTTGATTGATCAATAAGTTCAATACCTTTTTCTTTTAACAAATTCCTAATTTCATCAGCCTTCGTATAATTATTTTCTTTTTTTGCTTTCAATCTTTCATTAATAAACATTGATATTTCTTCATCTTTTATTTTACTTTCTTTTACTAAAACCTCTTTTTTAAGACCAAGTACCTCAGTCAACTTTTCAAGAGTTTTAAAATTCTCAATAAGAAAGAATTTTTCATTTAGGTCTATTTTAAAACCTTCGACCCTTTGAAATTGGTTTAAAAAGTTTTTTAATGGTTTTGCTAAATCGTAAATAATTGCAATAGCACCTGCTGTATTAAGGTCATTTCCAAGAGCCTCTGAAAATTTAAGCTTTTTTTGAGATAATTCAAAGCTTATTTTCTCTTTATATTCGTCTTCGATAGATTCATTCTTATCCATAGATTTAAAAGCATCTTTTGTAAGGTCCAAGAAAGAAAGGGCTACATTAATATTTTTCCAAGCTTCTGAAGCACTTCTTAAAGCTTCTTCAGTAAAATCAAGTGGTTTTCTATAATTCACACTCATAACAAAATATCGCAAAGTCATAGGGCTTATACCTGACTTAATTAGCTCTCGGATAGTTTTAAAATTTTTAAGGGATTTACTCATCTTTTGTCCATTTACATTGACCATCCCATTGTGTAACCAATAGTTAGCTAGCTTTTTGCCATTGGCTGCTTCTGATTGGGCGATTTCATTCTCATGATGTGGAAAAATCAAATCAGAACCACCTAAATGGATATCAATAGTATCTCCTA
>CACNAI010000012.1 GCA_902618335.1 uncultured Prochlorococcus sp.
TGCATCAAATGCTTATAAGAGATGATTTATTACCTGATCTTGACGAAGCAAAGGAAGTTCATGCACAATTAGATGCTCTTCTAGATTTGATATCAGACAAGGGGCTAAAAAAAATAAAAAATTAGTTAAAAATTTAATGATCTTTATTAAAAATAGTTAGTAGTGGATTCTATTTTTTTACGATTATCATGCATCATTTCTAGTTTGTTATAGATCTCTTTAATTTGGATTTGCAATAGATCAGTCGAGTTAATATTGCTTAAAGATTCCATTGCCGCTAGGAGGCTTTCCTTAGCTTCAATCAAATGTCTGCATTCTTTGCTGCCAGCTTCGTACGACATAATATGGTAAAAGTTTATTATCCAAATATACAAAATTTTGTTCAGTATTGTTTGATACTCTTATTGAATGAAAGTTTATTATTGTTATTTATAATACAAAATGCCTTTTTATTTTCATTAATATAAAAAAAAAACTAAATGCAAGAAAATTCCAAAGATTACGAATTCTGCATTAAAGTCGCTTTAGATAATGCAAAAAAAAGAATTAATCTTTTAGATAATTCTGATAAAAAATGTGTTCTAGAAGAATATAAAGAATGGATCAATGATGGTTTAAATAAGCATACAGTTTTACTACTTAGGGAAGATCCAATTATTTAAACAATAATTTGAGAATTATTTCTAATTTTTTTCATTAGATGTAACTCTATATAAAAAAATTAGGCTTAAGACAAACATAATAATTAGAACTACAGTTAAAAAAGAAAAATTATGCATAATCATTTCTAGTCATTTTTTTTTATAATAACAAAATACTATATTTTCCTTTAAAGTTAATTTTCTTTTAAAAGTGAAAAAATAAATTTCTTCAAGCTTTCTTTTTCTAAAAAAATTTCTTTAGCTTTATAGTTTTTAAATTTTTGATAAATTAAATCTATTAAATATTCAGATTTTTGAGTCATAATTAAATTATTTCTCTAAGAAATAAATTTTCTCTTCTCCAATTTTATCTGGCTTCGTTATTTTGCAACCTTTGTCTTTTTCCATGTCACAATCTTTTGTTGCAGGCACTGATTTCCAAGTGCAAATCTTTTCTTGAGAGTCTTCCTTTACGATAATCCATCCATCATCTAAATATTCTGAGATACCATCTTCTCCACATGAAAACTTTAGTTCCATTTTTTTCTTTTCTGAATTTTTTTTGATCTCATTAGTATTTTCTTCAGAATTGAATAAGGGGTTATCTTCGTTAATTGAAGTTTTACAAGCAGCCAAAAAAGTGACAATAAAAAATATTTGTAATATTTGCTTGATTTTATTCATTATTTTTTTAATTCTAGGATGTTTTGAATATAGTTTATCTTGATTCTATTATTTTTAATAGTTGATCCATTTTTTTTATCAATGATTTTACATCATCAGGCTGTGGCACGATTAATTCATTTGTAACTGCTAAATGCATTTTTTTTAAGTTTTGCCTTAAATCTTTCAAATGCATTTTTACGTTTTCTTTCTTATTTCTTATTTCAGTCATAACTTTAAATTTAAATTTATACAAACTTAAAAAATTATTATAGTAATTTGTGATCTATTTATATGGAATAATTTAATTATAAATTTTTTAATTCATATATTTCTTGACCTCCGTAACAAAAATTTATGGATAACATTTTTAATTCAGTCTTAGTAATTTGGGTTATATTTTTATTCTTAATTATGTAGCGTTCAGCAATGGCTTCACAGTCTAGTTTATTTTTTGCATGTTTAATAACTGGATAAAAATATACCAGTGTGACGATAAGAAACAAAAATGAAATTAATGATCTTTGGTTGTTTTTGATTAACTCTTTTGATTCCTTTTTGGTTTTTAATATTTTTATTAATAAACTATCTGGCAATCCTATTTGAACAAATAACAACTCTACCCACCATGGAAGATTCTTATTACTTTTTCTTTTTGAGTCTCCGTAAGTATTCATTTTCTTAGGTGCGAAGTTTTGATCTCTAATCTCTTTGGGATTACTTGTTTCTTTTTTATTCATATAATCAAATAACTTATTTGGAATATAGAGCTTTTATTTTGATTTGAAAACTATATTTTTATTTTATAAGTTTTATTTAATTTATCTAGGAATTTGAGTATTGTAAATTTGTATTAAAAATAAAATCTATAGATGCCAAAAAAAAGAAGGAAGTTAAATAAAGATTTCGAGAAAAAAATACATTCATCAAAAAAAAATGTCGAATTAGTTTTAGCCAAAATCTATGACATTGATGATGAAGATATACAAAAAGAATACATGAGCGCATTTAACGAAGTTGTTGTTTTATATGAGGAATTAAAATTAGATTATGAACAAAAAGGATTTCATGATAACTCAGAAGAAATATTTGTGAATTACAAAAATGCTTTTAATCTTTTTCAATCAGAATTTGAAATTTAAATTTATCTCTTATATGGTATGACAGGTATTTCAATTAGATTGCCTTTCTGCAGATTAGATTTTTTATTTTGCAAATTTTTTATACAAGTTGATTTATTTTTCTCATTTTTACAAATACTTTTTATTTTGTATTTAGAAAGTGATAATGATTTATCACTAAATGTGAATAAAGCAAATAAAAATAAAGATAAATTTAGTGCTAATTTCATCAATTCCTTACTGAATTAATTCTCCTCATAATCATTTTGCATTATAAATATCTATGATCTGTTTTAGTTCATCTTTATCTAAGTCTGTTGAAATGAAAACTTCTTGAGCTGTTTTCCCCTTTCTTGCTATTGCTTTATATCCGTTAATAGTTTTTACTGACAATCTAATTATCAATTTAGAAGATCTTCCTCTCACTCTTGATATAGCTGCTGGAGTTATTGTCTTGATATTGACGTTGAGAGCTAACTTTTGAAGTATTGGAATTAAACCTTCTATATTTGTACTGTGATTTAAAACTAACCTTCCCAATTTTTATTTTATGTTCATTCTATTGAGAAAACTTTATTTCTGAGAAATTAAGTTTGCTTGGAAATGATAAAAAATTTTTGAAGTTCTGTTATATTTATAAAAACCACTTAAATCTAATGATCTTTCAAATAGGCTGGGCTGCATTAGCTGCAATTTTTACTTTTTCAATTGCCATGGTTGTTTGGGGAAGAAATGGTGATGGCTCAATTGATATATGATTTTATTTTTAACTTATGAAGTCTATATAAGTAAATTTCTTATTTTAACGTCATTCGTTTTACTCATATTCATTACATTTGCTGTAATTTATATTTCTTATGTCTCTTGGAAAGATAAAAAAAGATTAAAAAAATAGATCCTAAATTTTATTATTTTTTTTCTTTTCCTTTATTTTTAATTCTTCAATTAATTCTTTTGCTTGTTCCATTTTTGATATGCTGCTTTTATAAATACCTATATCTTTCTCTGCTTTATTAGCAGATAAACTCAAATTCTCAAAAATATCTGAAATCATCTTATTCTTTTCAGATTCATTTTTTTCTATGAAATCTTGCCCCTTGGAAATTAATATATAAATTCCTAAGTTCAATATCCTTGAAGGATAAAGTTTGGAATTGCTTTTATCTTTTAATAATTTGATAATATCTTTAGATGATTTTTCCTTAAATTCATTTTGAGATTTTTGAGAAATTTCCTTTATTGCCTTGGCTTCAAAATTTGTAGAACTACATAAAGAGTCAAAAAGAAGGTCTAAATGATTCTCGGGTTTATATCCTTTCGTTAATTCTTTGAATGTTTCAGTGAGACCAACACAAAAGAGATAATCCTCTGTAAATTCATTTTGATGATCTAAAAGATTTAGTTCGACAAGCATTTCATCAACTATTCTTTTATATAAACCTGGAATAACGTATGGGAATTGTTCATGAAATAACTTTTTGCTATCTGAAACAGTCAATTTTTCTTTCAATTTTTTATATGTAAACCTTAATAAGGTTAGCGTATGTTGACTCAATATCGTTAATATCTAATAAACAGATAAATATTATTATGATCCCTTTAGTTTTAGAAGAATCAGGCGGCAGCGAAAGAGTCTTTGATATTTATTCAAGACTATTAAGAGAAAGAATTATCTTTTTAGGTGAACAAGTTACTAGTGAAACTGCTAATAGAATTGTTGCTCAATTATTATTCCTTGAAGCAGAGGATCCTGAAAAAGATATTTATATGTACATAAATTCACCAGGTGGATCTGTTTATGATGGTTTAGGAATCTTTGATACAATGCAACATGTTAAACCTGATATCCATACAGTTTGTGTAGGTTTGGCAGCTAGTATGGGTGCTTTTTTGTTGGCTGCGGGTACTAAAGGTAAAAGAAGCAGTCTTAGACATTCAAGAATCATGATTCATCAACCACTTGGAGGTGCTAGAGGCCAAGCAAGTGACATTAGAATCCAAGCAGATGAAATTTTATTTTTAAAAGAACGTCTTAATACCGAATTATCTGAAAGAACAGGTAAGGATTACGAAACAATTAAAGAAGATACAGATAGAGATTTTTATATGTCTCCAATGGAAGCAGTTGAATATGGTTTAATAGATCTAGTTTTAGATAAGAAACCAGTGAGAGTTTAGCTCAATAATTGAGGTGTCCTTTCTTTCTCAGGTATAGAGGTAAATTCGGAAAGAATGTTAACAAATTCTTCACCATCTAATGTTTCTTTCTCTATGAGTAAGTCTACTATTTTATCCATTGCTTCTCTATTTTTACTGACTATGGAATAAGTTTCTTTATAACATTCCTTAACCATTACTCTTACACTTTCATCTATTTGTTTAGAGATTGAATCAGAAACTTCACTTCTAGTCATCAAATCTCTCCCAACAAAAACTTCTTGATTCCCTCCTTCCAGAGCTATCGGGCCTAAATCACTCATGCCAAATCTAGTTACCATTTGACGTGCCATAGATGCGACTTGTTGGAAATCACCTCCTGCGCCTGTTGTGATTTCACCTTTTCCAAAAACAACATCCTCAGCAGCTCTACCTCCTAATGCTCCCATTATTCTGGCTTTTAGTTGAGCTCTGCTAACAAGAGTTTGTTCATCATCAGGAGTAAACCAGGTTAATCCTTTTGCTTGACCTCTTGGGATGACAGTTACTTTTTGAACCGGATCATGAGCTTTCACTAATGACCCAATAAGTGCATGACCTACCTCATGGTAAGCAATTAATCTTTTGCTTCTGCCATCTGTTAAAGGAGAACCTTCCATTCCAGCAACGATCCTATCTACAGAATCGTCAATTTCTGAGATACTTATTGAATCCTTTCTTCTCCTGGCAGTTAAAATGGCAGCTTCATTAAGTAAATTTGCTAAATCTGCCCCCGTAAAACCTGGAGTTCTTCTTGCAATACTCTCAAGTGTTAAATCATTTTGTAGCTTCTTGTTCCTTGCATGAACTTCAAGAATTGAAAGTCTTCCTTTTATGTCTGGCGCATCTACTGTTACTTGTCTATCAAATCTTCCTGGTCTCATTAGTGCTGAATCTAAGACGTCAGGTCTATTTGTTGCTGCAATTATTATTATTCCGCTATTACCTTCAAAACCATCCATTTCTGTAAGGAGTTGGTTGAGAGTTTGTTCTCTCTCATCATTACCGCCTCCAATTCCTGCACCTCTTTGTCTCCCAACAGCATCAATTTCATCAATAAAAATCAAACAAGGACTATTCTCTTTGGCTCTTTTAAAAAGGTCTCTTACTCTACTAGCACCTACACCAACAAACATTTCAACAAATTCAGAACCTGATAAAGAGAAGAATGGCACACCAGCTTCTCCTGCAATAGCTTTTGCTAAAAGGGTTTTGCCCGTACCAGGAGGCCCTACCAATAAAACCCCTTTTGGAATTCTTGCTCCGACAGAAGTAAATTTTTCTGGTTTTTTTAGAAAAGTAACTACTTCTTGTAGATCTTGCTTCGCTTCATTAACTCCTGCGACATCATCGAAAACAACTCCTGTTTCGGCTTCCATTGCAAATCTTGCTTTTGTCTTTCCGAATTGCATTGCTTGTCCTGGACCTCCGGGCATACCGTTTGATCTTCTGGCTAATAGGATTAAGCCTCCTATCAAAATAGCTGGGAAAAGTAAGTTGCCTAATATTCCTAATGCCGGAGGAGCTGTCTTAATTGGATGTACATCGAAACTTATTCCCTCATTTTTCAAGATATTTATCAGTTCTGGTGTTAACCCTGGGAGATCTACTCGTAATCTTTGAACTTTATTATCTAAATCTGAATCTATCGTCTCTATAACTGCATTTCTTCCTCCTTCAAAAATATCCACTGATGTAACTCTACCTGAATTAATGTAATCTAAAAATCTGCCATAACTTACTCTTGCTACTGCAGAATTTCTTGGGGCAATGGTTGTACCATTAGATTTTAATGAATCAACATTGCTAGAAGATAAAAATTGGTAAGATAGCGCAATTACTAAAAGTATAGGTAAAGCCCATAAAATTAATGTTTTAAATTTTTGATTCATTAATTCGTAGATAGTTAATTATAAGATTCTAGAATGAATCAATGCATTTCGTTGATAATTTCTCTAACTTTATGCTTATACTACTCTTGAATGTATCCAAATTATTAAATGAAATTTGAGATGAACGATAAGGTTAAGTTGATTGCGCCAGTCTCTTATTTAAAGACTTCAGATAATATGCCTATGTTAAGACCACCTGATCTAGTGGCAATTGATGAAATTGGTGAAATTCTATCAATCAAATCTCCAAATACTGTTGAAGTTAAGTTTAGAAGAGGTTCTTTTTTAATCGATATTGATAAGATTGAAAAAAAATAACTTAAAAGTTTTTCTCCCACATTTTAGAAATTTCGAAACATATTTTTTCTTTGCCAGAAATACTCAGAAAAGGTTTTGAAAGATACTTATTAGTTAATTTAAGAATATCTAACGAAGATATTGCATTTATTTTTGAATTTAAAGCGATCCCAGAAATTGGTGATATACCATAACTAATTAATTGTATCTTTCTCTGTAAAATTTCATCTAGTGATTGATTTCCTAATAGAAAAGAACCTTTTAGTTTTTCTTTTGCTAAAAATATTTCAGCATCAGTTAATTGATTAAATAGTAAATCTTGCCATAGTGTTGATAAAAGTTCAAAAGCAAAAAGGGCCTGTTTATTAGATACTGATAAATAAATTAAAAATGGTGCATTTCCAATCCTTAGAGGATAATGAACGCCTAAATCGTAAGTAATACCATGTTTTTCTCTGAAAAGTTTAAATAAAGTAGCGCTCATTCCATAGGATAAGTATGACTCCAAAACCTTAAGAGGTAAATATTCACTACTTCTTCTCGAGCAAGTTTGGTTCCCCATCATTATTATTGTTTGATTTGAATCATTATCAATGTAATCAAATCTATCCGTAGGACTTAAATTATGATTTACATGTCCTGATTTTTCTTTTGGGATTTTTTTTTCTAATATTCCAAAATTTTCTCCATTTATTTCAGGATTATTTGAAATTAAATACTTTTCTCTATTTTTAAAATTTTTAAACTCTACCAAAACGTCGTTATAGGTGATCTTTGAGACATCATTTATATTTCCAATTGTGTTGAAAGCATAAGGATGACTTGAGTAAACGATTTTTCTCCATTTTTCAAAACATATATTGAATGGATTCTCTTTATCTTTTTTAATGTGATTAATAGAAGATTTTTTTACTTTTTTAAATTCAGTTTCAGAGAGAATTGGTTTATTAGTTATTAAATCTAATAAAGGGAATAATTTGGTGAAATGTTCATTCAAAGATTTAATGCTTATTGAAATACCATCTTCAAATATTTCTTGATTTAATTCTCCTCCATAGGACTCAATATAATCACTGAGAGTGTAATTACTAAAACCTTCACATCCTCTGGTAAGTAATGAACAAAGGATCTTGTTTACCCCTTTTTTGCTCGTACTATCCATATCACTTCCCCCCTTAATCCAAATTGAGGCAATAGAAAAATTTCTTTTTTTGTTATTTAAAAAATATCTTTTTATCATTTACCAGGGTATGCAACTAAAGTGAATTTATCTCCACCTAAATATTTTATAATCTCTTTGAAGTTATCCAAGTCATTCCAGTATTTTAAATGACTTTCTAAATTATTAATTGAAGATTTTCTACCCCAAAGGAGTTCATTACCAAAAAACGAAGAGAGCTGTGTCGATGTTTCTAAATTAAAGATGTAATTGCTTTTCACAATATTTACAGATTTATTTATTTCTTCCAAAGTTAAGGCCTTATAATTTAAAACATCATCTATTATCTCATTAATTTTCTTTTCTACTAAAAAAATATCTTTGGATTCGCAACTTGCTTCTAATATAAATAAACCACCTAATTCCCCGGCGTTTACATCTACATATACTGATTCAACAAGATTACTATCTTCTTTTAAAAATTTTACTAACCTGCTGTTTCTTCCTACAGAGAGTATTGATGCTAATATTTCTAGTCCAATAATATTTTTTTGGTCATTGAGGTTTGGGATAAACCAAGCCATAAAAATTCTTGAAAACTCTAAATTATCAAACTTAATTAACTCTCTCCCATGCCTTATTTTTACTGAGGGTTTATTTTTTTTTATATTTATTAAATTTGAATCTTTATAGTTTAGATTTTTATTTATCTCAGATAGATCACTTTCTTCAAAAATTTTATAAATTTCTTCAGAGAGATGCCCAGCAATTGCAATACAAATTTTTTCGGTAGTGTAATGTTTACTATGAAATTTTTCAAGGTCATTTATCTCTAAGTTTTTAATACTTTGTTCAGTTCCCAGAATCGAATTGGCATAAATCGGACTTAGCCAAACCCTTTTCAAAAAATAATTAAATAAACTTTCTTCAGGCTGATCATTTTGTTGTTTTATTTCATCAATAACTACCCCCTTTTCTTTTATAAATTCATCAGGATTAAAATTTGGAGAAACTATAATATTTGTCAAAAGAGCTAATGATTCTCTAAAGTTATTTGGTGGAACAAGGACGTGGTAATGTACATCATCGTAACCTGTTGAAGCGTTGCTTAATCCGCCAAGTGATTCAATTTTATAGTCAAATTCACCTGGCATTATTTTATTAGATCCCTTAAAAATCATATGCTCTAGAAAATGAGCAGTGCCGTTTTTATCAACCTCCTCAAATGAAGAACCTGCTTTGCACCAAATATCAATGCTTATAAGCGGTAATTCTTTATTATCCACAAACACACATTTAGTTTTGCTTGAATGGGTATAGTAGTGTACGTCTCCTACATTCATTTAAAGCCTCTCTTTAAAATCTATTTTGGTACTTTTTAGCCTTGTTGTCTGAATCTTTTACTAAAACAAAATTAAAAGACCCTCTTATTTTGGACTTGTTACAAAATATTAGAGATCATAGATCGATGCTTGAGGATCTAGAGATTATAAAAGTCGATCCAAGTCTTATTAATATAATTTCAAACGAAATAGGCAGAGAACTCTATATAGAAAATGAATTTCATAAAGCAAAAGGATTTAGAAAGTTGCATATTGAAGTAGCAGAATTTTCAAAGAATCTTAAAATCTTACACTGCGTTTTTTTCCCTGACCCAAGGTTTGATATCCCAATTTTTGGGATGGATTTAGTAAAAATAAATGAAATTGTTTCTGCTGCTATTGTTGATTTATCACCGGCATCTCAAAATCAAGGTGTTAAATACGAAAAAGCTCTTTCTGAAGTTGATAAAAGTTCTTTCACCTCATTGAGAGAAGTTCCTAACTGGGGGGAAATTTTCTCTAAAAATGTTTTTTTTGCTTCTTTAAAAAGTAATTCTGAAAAAAATGATTTTTGCAGAGTTGTTGATCAATACCTCTCTATTTTGATCAAATTAAGTAAGGACGCTACACCTGAACTTAATGAGGAAATTATTCAAGAGAGAATAGATTATCAAAAAAATTATTGTGTTCAACAGATGAAAAACGAGAAGACCAGCATGGTTCTTTTAAAATACTTTAATGAAAAATGGGTCAATAAATATATAAAAACAGTTCTCTTCGATTTTTAATGAAATTAAAAACTCTTAAAAATTTATTTATTTATTTTTTATTATTTACACCATTATCTCTTGGGATTATTTCCTGTTCTGGCAATAATAAATCTAATTCAAAACTTAAAGAGGAAATAACTGCAGATATTACTCCGGCAATCAGAGCTGTTGCAGCACTAGGTCAACTTTCTCCTTCGGGTGAGATTAGGCAATTGGCAGCGCCGATAAGTCAACTTGGCTCGTCCCCTCGAGTTGTCGAAATTTTAGTGAAAGAGGGAGATTTTGTAAAAAAAGGCGATATCCTCGCAATTTTTGAAAATAGAGAAAAGTTGATTTCTGACCTTGAAAGAAATGAAAATCTAATTAATACTATTAACGATGAAATTGTCCTCAAGAAAGATCAAATTCAAAGATATGAATTAGCTTTGAGCAAAGATGCATATTCTTTTGTGCAATTTTCGCAGAGAAAAGATGAATTATTAAAATTACAAAAACAAAAAATAAACCTTATCGGAGAACAAAAAAATATCAAGATAGATTTATTTAATTCAAAACTAAGGAGTCCAATTGATGGTTTTATCCTTGAAATAAACACGAGAGTTGGTGAAAGGCCTAAGAGTGAAGGGATCTTGGATATTGGTTCTAGTCAAAAAATGGAAGCTTTGATAGAGGTTTATGAATCTGATATCGATAGAGTCTTTATCTCTCAGAATGTTGAACTAAGCAGTGAGAATGGAGGTTTTCAGAAAAATCTTAAAGGAAAGGTAGTTAGGATTAGCCCGCAAGTAAAACAAAGAAAAGTTTTATCTACTGATCCAACTGGGGACGCTGATTCGCGAATTATTGAGGTACTAGTAAAACTAGATCAAGATTCTATTGATATCGTGCAAAATTATGCAGGAATGAAAGTGATTGCTAAATTTATTCCTTGATGAGTTTTTCTTTTCTTAAATTCAGAAAAATACCATTAGCTTGGTTGTTACTAACTAGGCAACCATTAAGGCTTGCAGTAGCAATAGCTGGTATAAGTTTTGCAGGGATTTTGATGTTTATGCAATTAGGTTTCAGAGATGGTTTATTCGATACTAGCGTAACTATTCATAAACTTTTAGATGCGGATCTTGTTTTGATAAGTCCAAGATCGAAAAGTTCTATTAGCATGAGTGGATTTCCAAAAAGAAGGCTTATTCAAACTCTAGCATTAGAAGATGTTGAAAAAACGGCTCCCGTTAATCTAAATTATTTACTTTGGAGAAATCCCGAAAATCTTAAAACCAGATCGATACTTGCATTGGGTTTTAATCCTTCCGACTCACTTCTTTTAGATAATGGATTCTCAAGTAAAGCTTATAAATTGAGAAATCCATCAAGAGTTCTTTTTGATAGTCTATCTAGACCTGAATTTGGACCAATTGAGGAATGGTTTTTATCAGAAAAAAAAGTTGAGACTGAGGTTGCTGGTAAAAGAGTAATTGTTGAAGGCCTAGTGGAACTGGGACCATCTTTTGGTGCAGATGGCAATTTGATAACTAGCCGAGAAACCTTCTTAAGACTTTTTCCTGCTAATCCTCCTGGTAGTATAGAAATTGGTTTGGTAAAGCTAAAAAAAGGATCTGATCCTGATTTAATTTCAAGAATATTAAATAACTCTCTCCCAAATGATGTTCGTGTTCTTACAAAAAATCAATTTATAGAATTTGAAAAGGATTATTGGAAAAATAGTACTGCAATAGGTTTTATATTTAGTTTGGGAGCATTGATGGGTTTTGTTGTAGGGTGTGTTGTCGTTTATCAAATTCTTTATAGTGACGTTACAGACCATCTGCCAGAGTATGCTACCTTATTGGCAATGGGTTATAGACTTAAGTCCCTTTTCTTTGTGGTAGCTAGAGAGGGTTTTTTGTTAGCATTGTTTGGATATTTACCTGCTTATTTCTCTGGGCAAGTACTTTACTCTGTCATAAGGAAATCTACCAAACTCCCAATAATAATGGATGCAGATAAAACGATTTTAATTTTTGTATTAGTTTTAGTAATGTGTATGGGTTCCGCTGCAGTTGCGATGCGTAAATTAGTAGACGCTGATCCTGCCGAAATTTTTTAATAATTAAAAATAAATATGGTTAAAGCTAATAAATCAAAAAACAACTTTAAAAACTTCAAAACAGTCTCAATAAACAATTTGAGTCACTTTTATGGAAAAAATGAGAATAAAAAACAAGTTCTTAATGACGTTAATTTAAATATTGATGAAGGAGAGTTGGTTCTTTTAAAAGGACCTTCTGGATGCGGTAAAACGACTCTTTTAACCCTAATTGGTGCCTTGAGAACCTGTCAAAGTGGTGATTTAACTGTATTAAATAATCAGTTAAATGGAGCATCAAGGAAAACGCGTCAGATTCTTAGAAGAAGTATTGGAATGATTTTTCAAGGTCACAATCTTCTGAGATGTTTAACTGCTGAACAAAATGTTCAAATGGGCGCCGATTTAATAAAAGGTTTAACATATTTGCAAAGACGTGAAATTGCACGGAATTGGTTGACTGCAGTAGGATTAGAAGAACATCATAAAAAGTTGCCTAATGACTTATCTGGGGGGCAGAAACAGAGAGTTGCAATTGCTCGAGCTTTATCTGCTAACCCAAAGCTTTTATTAGCTGATGAACCCACTTCTGCTTTAGATAGCGTCACAGGAAGAGAAATAGTAACCCTTTTAAGAAAACTAGCAAAAGAGCAAAATTGTTCTGTACTTATGGTTACTCATGATCCAAGAATTTCTGATATGGCAGATAGGATATTAAATATGGAAGATGGTAAAATATTTAGTGCTCATAGTGAGCTAATATAATTAAAAGCTAAAAATTTCATGTCTAAGAGAAGGAATCTAAAAAAAGAAAAGCAGGAACGTAATCGAGCGTATGCTAGAAAATTCAAAAAAAGGAAATTAAGAACTGATGGAAGACCTGAAGGCGGAAACGTTACAGGTACAGCAAATAATGGCGGTGCAGCTGATTAGCGAATACCTTTTATTTTTAACTTTTTTGAGTCCAGTACATTATGCATATTTAAGTCGTGATTATGAATGTAAGTATTGTTATACCGACTTACAACAGACTACCTATATTAGAGAAATGTCTAGTTGCGCTTGAGAATCAAAAATTAAATACAAATATCAGTAATTATGAAGTAATAGTAGTTGATGATGGATCCACTGATGGGACAAGCTCATGGATAAATAAAAATAAAGATAATCTCCCACACGTTATTCTATTTCAGCAAGAACATGGAGGACCCGCACTAGGAAGAAATCTAGGGGTAATTAAATCTAAATATGAAATAATTATATTTATTGATAGTGACCTTATTGTTTTAGATGATTTTATAAATTGCCACGTAGAAAAATTACTTACCTCTTGGAGAAAAAATGATAAAAAATGTTTTACCTATGGCTCGGTAGTCAATACATCTAATTTTCTAAATCCTCAGAGTGAAAAACATAAAATAATAGACTCTTCTTTTGCTTACTTCGCTACTGGAAATGTCGCGATATCAAAAGAATTGATTTTAAGCGTTGGCTTATTTGATACTTCTTTTAGTCTTTACGGTTGGGAGGATTTAGAACTTGGGGAAAGATTAAAAAAAATTGGGACAAAATTAATTAAATGTCCAAATGCTGTAGGTTTTCATTGGCATCCACCATTTAATTGCGAACAAATAGATTCATTAATAGCTCAAGAAAAAGAAAGGGCAAAAATGGCTTTAGTGTTTTACAAGAAACATCCAAATTTAAGGGTTAGATTTATGATTCAATTAACTCCTCTTCACAATTTACTATGGCAAATTCTTTGTTTGGGAGGATTAATCAGTATTGATAAAATCACTCCTTTGTTAAAATTTTTAGTAAATAAAAGACGAAATAGACTTGCACTTGAGATACTTAGGATACCTCTAAATATGATTTACATTAAACAGTTAACCAAATCAAGATAAAAAACTTTTAGAAATACGCATCACTTGCTAGAATTATTAAAATTAAATCCACACATCTGACAGTTTCGGGTGATTTAATAACATTAATTCCCCGTCAGATGGAGGCTAACCCGAAACCCTTTTAAATTATGGCTGTTGTATCACTATCTGAAATGATGGAAGCTGGTGCTCATTTTGGGCATCAAACTAGACGTTGGAATCCAAAAATGTCTAAGTATATATATTGCGCTAGAAATGGTGTTCATATCATCGATCTTGTGAAAACAGCATTATGTATGAACAATGCTTATAAATGGACAAGAAACGCAGCAAAAAGTGGTAAACGTTTCCTTTTCGTCGGGACAAAAAAACAAGCATCAGATGTTGTAGCCCAAGAAGCTACTAGGTGCGGAGCTGCATACGTAAATCAAAGATGGCTTGGAGGAATGTTGACTAATTGGACAACAATGAAAGCTAGGATTGAAAGATTAAAGGATCTAGAAAGAATGGAAAGTAGTGGTTCAATAGCGATGAGGCCAAAAAAAGAAGCTGCGGTCTTAAGGAGAGAACTTGAAAGATTACAGAAATACTTAGGCGGGCTTAAGGGCATGAGAAGATTACCCGACGTAGTTGTTTTGGTTGACCAGAGAAGAGAGTCTAATGCAGTATTAGAAGCTAGGAAATTAGACATCTCATTAGTGTCAATGCTGGATACAAACTGCGATCCAGATTTGTGTGAGGTTCCCATTCCATGTAATGATGATGCCGTTAGATCTGTGCAACTTATTTTAGGAAGACTTGCAGACGCTATAAATGAGGGCAGAAAGGGTTCTAATTCCGAAAGAAAAAATTAAATTTCAATTTAAAACTTACTAATTACTATTTATTTTTATTACTTCAAATGGGAAACATTACAGCAAAACTTGTAAAAGATCTTAGAGACAAGACTGGAGCAGGAATGATGGATTGCAAAAAAGCACTTAATGAAACTGATGGAAATGTTGATAAAGCTTTGGAATGGTTAAGAAAGAAAGGTATAGCTAGTGCTGAAAAGAAATCGGGAAGAGTTGCGGCTGAAGGTTCAATTGGTAGTTATATTCATACTGGATCAAGAGTTGGAGTTTTACTAGAGTTAAATTGTGAAACTGATTTTGTGGCGAGAGGTGATATTTTTCAATCTCTTTTAAAGGATGTCTCAATGCAAGTAGCAGCTTGCCCAAATGTTGAGTATGTCTCAATTGATGAAATCCCAGAAAATGTTGTAGAAAAAGAAAAGCAAATTGAAATGGGGCGAGATGATTTATCTGGAAAACCAGAGCAAATTAAAGAAAAAATAGTTGAAGGGAGAATTGCGAAAAGACTAAATGAGTTGGTTTTGCTTTCACAACCTTATATCAAAGATAGTTCACTGACTGTAGAGGATCTCGTTAAGCAAGCAGCTGCAAAAATTGGGGAAAATATCAAAGTAAGACGCTTTACAAGATACACATTGGGTGAAGGTATTGAAAAAAATCAGATGGACTTCGCTGAAGAGGTAGCTTCAATGCAATCAAACTAGTAAATTGAATAATTTGAATAACTTCAATAATTACTTAGATATAGATAAAATTAATTCTCAAGTAGAGAGAGCAGACATACAAAAAAGACTATTAATTAGAAATATCTACAGGGAATATGAACTTTATCTTAATCTCGTAAGAGATCTACTTTATATCTCAGTAGAAAAAAGGGCTTAACCAAATATTTAGTTATCCAACAGTTAAAGATAATTTCTTAAATGAAGATGAATTTTGTGGCCTCTTTGAAAAAATAAGTAAGCTGATCTATACGAATTTGCCCTTATTAACAGTAGAACAATTAAAAATAAATGATATTGAAAAAAACAAAAATAAAGAAATTAATTTTAATAGCTTAGATAGTTCCAAGGAAACAAATGAAGACAAAAAAGAAAAAATTCAATATGTAGATGGTTTTCAATTAGAAGAACCCATTCAGTTCCAGATTAGTAAAGATATTTCAAATGATTCTGAATATTATCAAGCTGATAATTATGAGAAATTAGCATCACTTGATTTAGATAATAACGACCATAATAATTATTTACCTAATAAAAATATTATTGAAAATTTAGGAGTTGAAAAACAATTTATTTCCTCCCTACTTGAATTATATGGGGAAGTAAAGGTTGAGAACACAAGTCTTCCAGAAAAAGATAATATCAACCAAATCGATATTTCATCCAAAAATCAGATTCTTAATAATTTTGATTTAATAGACAAGTCATTGAAAAATTTACTATTGAATCTTTCATATAAGATTAACCAAGTATTATTTAAAGCTAATGTAATAAAGAAGTTGATATCTAAAGATTCCTTTGATTACTTAGTAAGTAAAAATTTGATGATAAAACATCCATATCCTTTCGTTATTAATTTCGAATTGAACTTAAACCGTTCATCATTAAAAGCTAATAATCTTCCAAGTATTATTTTATTTAATATATCTGCTGTTGAGTTAGAGTTTAAAAATTTAAATCTTTCCATTCAAAGGAATAAAATAAATGAACTAAAAAATCAATTTCAGCATTTGATTAAAAAAGAGACATACTGGAGGCAAAAACAAACAACTTTGAATAAGATACGTTGAAAAAACAACTCTTTTTCAAATGTGACTATTAGCGGGAATAATAATAATAAATTAATTAAAGATTGGATAAGACCTCTTCAAAAGTCTCTAACTATTGAAACTGAAAACAAATTTATTAATACCATAGGAAGAGAAAAGTCTTTTAATGATTATTTGCATGAATCATTGAAAAAAGTAGAAAGTTTAAATCTTTCAGACGAATATTTGAGGATATTTAATGAATTTTCTAAAAAATACAATGAATATAATAAATTAGATGAAAATCAAAGAAAGAGGTTAATTATAGATACAAGAAAAAATCTTTATAAACTTGGTAAAACTTTAGAAATAGAAAGTTCTAATAATATTCCTAATAAAGTTTTTCTGAATAAAGCTGATTCAAGTTTGTCTCTTGATTCAGATATTTCGTTAATAAAAAATGTAGGAAAAATCCATAAAAATAAGCTTAATGAATTAGGTATTTTTCTTATAAAAGATCTAATTAATTATTTCCCGCGAACATATTTAGACTATACCAATAAAGTTAAGATAATAAATTTAAAACCAGATAATTTATATACTTGCATCGCAAATATTAAAAGATTTTATATTCATAAGAGTAAAAATAATACTAATCTATCAATAATGAATTTTGTGGTTTCTGATGAAACGTCTTCAATAAAGGTTTCAAAATTTTTTTTAGGTAGAAGATTTAGATCTTACTCCTTCTTCGCCTCTCAAAAATCTTTATATACTCCTGGGACCAAATTAGCAATTTCCGGCAAGGTTAAATTAACAGAGTATGGCAAAACTTTTGTAGATCCGCAGATTGAAATCCTTAATGATAATAATGATAATTTTAATTTTTCAGGAAAAATATTACCCTTGTACTCATTAGGTGAAGCATTATCAAATATGAGTTTTATAAAACTTATGAAAAAGGTACTAATTTATGCAAAACAATATCCAGAAATTTTAAATAAAAAGCAACTAGATTCATTATCTCTATTATCAAAAGGAGAGTCTTTGATTAATATTCATTTTCCACCAACTCAACAGGAACTTATTGAGTCAAAAAAACGTTTGGTTTTTGATGAGTTGCTCCTACTGCAAATAAAGTTCCTACTTAGAAAAAGAAAAATGAAAAAAAAGGTAATTGCCAAACAATTACCTCAAAAAAAATCCCTACTAAAAGAATTTTTAAATACTTTCCCTTTTGAATTAACGAAATCTCAAGTAAATGTTTTAAATGAAATTAAGAAAGATTTATCTAATCCTTTACCAATGTCTAGATTGCTTCAGGGAGATGTGGGCAGCGGTAAAACTATAATTGCAATATCATCTCTTTTAATTGTCATTGAAAAAAAAATGCAAGGTGCATTTATGGTCCCAACAGAGGTATTGGCAGAACAACATTATAAAAATTTATTAAAATATTTGAATCCCCTTTTAGTTTCTGTTGAACTTCTAACTGGTAATACGCCTCAAAAAAAAAGAAAAGAAATTCTTTCTAATTTAAAAAACGGATTAGTTGATATCCTCGTGGGTACTCATGCATTATTTGAGGATAAAGTTATCTTTAATTCATTAGGCATGGTCGTAATTGATGAACAACATAGGTTTGGAGTTACTCAAAGAAATAGATTACTTAATAAAGGAGAAAATACTAATTTGCTATCAATGACTGCAACACCAATTCCAAGAACTCTTGCGCTTTCCATTTATGGTGATTTAGATGTAAGTCAAATTACAGAACTCCCTCCTGGGAGAGTTCCTATAACAACAAAAGTAATTTCAGAAGGTGATTTAAATAACTTATTCAAGATTGTTGAAGATGAGATCAATAAGGGAAAGCAAGCTTATGTGATTTTGCCATTAATAGAAGATTCAGAAAAAATGAATTTAAGCTCTGCAAAGAAAACATTCAAACATTTATCAGAAGAGGTTTTTTTTAACAAAAAAGTTGGATTATTACATGGCAAATTAAGTTCACAGGAAAAGAATGAAGTGATAAATTCTTTTTTAAAGAATGAAATTAATATATTAGTCTCAACTACTGTAATTGAGGTTGGCATTGATGTGCCTAATGCCACAATTATGATTATTTATAATTCGGAAAGATTTGGTTTGTCACAGCTACATCAATTGAGGGGGAGAGTTGGTAGAGGCTCAACAAAATCTTTTTGTTATCTGGTAACCTCCGATAAAAATGGATTAGAAAACAAGCGACTTTGTGTTTTGCAAAAATCTAATGATGGCTTTTATATTGCCGAAAAAGACTTGGAGCTTAGAGGTCCAGGCCAGATTTTAGGATATAGACAATCTGGATTGCCTGATTTCGTACTGGACAATTTACCAAACAATAAACATCTTATTGAAAAGGCTCGTGAAGAGGCTATTAAGATTATTAGTGATGATCCTGATTTAAAAGAAAATATTGTTTTAAGGAATATTCTTATTGATAATTCTGATAATAAATTTATTCATGATTTCTTGAATTGAAAAATATCATTGTAAATTTTTATATATATGCCACTATAAATCAATTGCAAATTTTACTTGAAAATTTGGAATAGAATACCCATTAAAGATAATGGAGAAAAATTAATAGCTATACCTAGCTACTTAAACTTTTTAGATCCGCACCCTTACTCTTATTTAGGAGCACCTTACAAAGATAAAACTTCTATTTGGAAATTAAGAGAGGAGGTCGTAAATAGATTAGTAAAGGTAAATGATTATTTGATATTAAAGAGTAATTTTTACCTTTTAATTTATGACAGTTGGCGACCTTTAGAAGTCCAGGAATTTATGTTTAAAAGAGCATTTTTATTAGAGTGTGAAAAATCTAATATTGAGGCTTCTTTTGAAAATAGAAAATCTTATCCATCCATTCTAAAAAAAGTTGAGAAATTTTGGGCATATCCTTCTTATGACTCTAGGTGTCCTCCACCTCATTCAACGGGTGGTGCATTGGATGTTTGTTTATCAGATAAAGATGGAAATATTGTTGAAATGGGAAGCACGGTTGATCAAATGGATGAGACCTCAAATCCGGATTTTTATTCAAACATAATGAATGAAGAAGCAATTATTTGGAATAGTAGAAGAAATTTATTAAGGGAAATTATGACTAAATTTGGTTTTGCTCAACATCCTAATGAATGGTGGCATTTTAGTTATGGTGATCAATTATGGGCATGGAAAAACAAAAAAGAAAATGCCATTTATGGGAAAATTTAAATTCTATTTAATCTCATTCAATAAGTTTATGATGGAACTTTCATCTTGGGTATTTATAAAATCTCCAAAATCTAAATCTGAACTTTTTTTCCAATGATCAAATAATGGTTGAAGAGTTTTTTCTAAATCATCAAGTTCCATTCTTTGTAAGAATGGTTTAGCCAACCTTTGTAGATTTTTACTTCCTCCTAACCATAATTGGTATTTGTTTTGCCCACTCCCTACAAGTGCTAATTCGGCCATATAAGGCCGGGTACATCCATTAGGACATCCTGTCATTCTGAATAAGATTGTTTTTTTTATTTTTAGATCTAAAAGTAATTTTTCAATCCTTTTTAATACATCAGGTAAAATTCTTTCAGCTTCAGTCATCGCAAGACCACAAAGTGGTAGAGCTGGACAAGCCAAGGCATGCCTTTCTATTTCATTGATATCATCTAATTTTTTATATCCAATTTTTGATAGAGCTTTTTGAACTTCAACTTTATTTTTATTGGCAATATTACAAAGTAGAATATCTTGATTAGGGGTAAGTCTTAAATCTAGATTATATTTTTTAACGAGAATTGTTATGGTATTCTTCTTCTCACCGGATAATCTCCCGGATAATAAAGGTAAACCTACGAAATAAGAGGTTTTATTTTGTTTATGCCAGCCTAAATAATCTATAAGAACCTTATTAGGTTCCTTTCTGATTTTTTTAATTTCTTTTTTGAAATACTTATCTATAAGTAACTTTTTGAACCAATTAATACCTTTTCTATGAAGAAGATACTTCATTCTCGAATTTTTTCTTGATTTTCTATCACCATAATCTCTTTGGATAGCAACAATGCTTTGTATTAATTCATAAACATCTTGTTCTTCAACATATCCAAGTGGATCGGCAATCCTGGCAAAGGTTTCTTCATTATTATGTGTGCGGCCCATACCACCTCCAACATAGAAATTGCAACCTTCTAAGTTCCCATCTTTAGAAGTAAAGGCAACTATTCCAATATCATTAGTAAGAAGATCAACTGAATTGTCACCAGGGACTGTCACAGCACATTTGAATTTTCTAGGTAAATAAGTTGAACCATAAAGCGGCTCATCTTTTATCCCACTAAAAACATTATCTTTAAATTGTAGATTCCTAATTGCTTCAATATCTTTGTCAGGTTTTATAGTGTATTCTAAATCTCCATCAGCCCAAAGTTCTAAAAAAGTACCTTGGCCAGCTAATGGGGTGAGAAGATCTGCAACTTTTTTTGCTAATGCTCTTGCAATATTGTATTCTGGCGAATCAAATGGAGCCGCTGGGGCCATAACGTTCCTGTTTATGTCTCCACATGCAGCTAACGTTGAGCCCATTGAATTTACTATGGTCTGAATTACTTCCTTTAGATTCTCCTTCCTAATCCCGTGCATTTGAAAGGCTTGTCTAGTAGTGGCCCTAAGTGTGCCATTGCCGAGTTTGTCAGATAAATTATCTAATGCTAAAAATAATTTTCCAGGGATTTCACCACCCGGACTTCTTAATCTGAGCATCATTTGCCAATCTTTACTTTTGCCAGGTCTTCTATTTTCCCTATTATCTTGTTGATAACTGCCATGAAATTTTAATAACTGAACTGCATCATTAGTAAAATGATCGCTCTCATTAACTAATTCTGTAGCGAGTGGTTCCTTGAGGAATTGGCTACTTTTTTTAAAATTCTCAAATTTAGAGACCTCAAGTCCATTCGCCAAACAAACAGTTTCTTCCTTGGCAGAATCTTTTTTCTTTTTTATTTTCTCAACCTTGATCAAAGGACCAAAACATATCTCTTTTTATACATTAGCGAAAAGCTTATTTAACTGGTAGTAAATTATAGTAAGTTTAGTTATATTTTTTTTTTGTCTAAATACTTACTTGAGATAGGAACAGAAGAGTTACCCGCAAAATTTTCTCATTCTGTTCTAAAGCAATTTAAATCTCTAATAGAATTTGAATTAGATAAAAAGTTAATCAAATTCGACAATTTATTTGTCACCTCTACACCGAGGAGGATAGTTCTACTTCTCGAAGGTTTGGTTGATTATGCAGAAGATAAGACAATAGTAAGAAAAGGGCCTAAAGCAAATTCAGCTTATTTAAATGGATCTCCTACCAATGCTGCTTTAGGATTTGCAAACAGTTTAGGTATAGATGTAGGTCAGCTAGAAATAAAAAGTACAGAAAAGGGTGATTTTATTTTTGGAAAGAAAGTTGAGAAAGGACAATCAACAAGAATTTCTTTGTCACTAATTATTCCTAAAGTAGTGAAGAGTCTTCAAGGGCCTCGATTTATGAAGTGGGGGGCTGGGGAAGTAAAATTTTCAAGACCTATAAGGTGGATTGCATCTATTTATAATGATAAAATTCTTGATTTCGAATTTGATGAATGTGATCCAAAAATTAAAATAAGTAATAAATCAAAAAGTCATAGACTAATAAATAAAGTTTTTGAAATTAAGCATCCTGATAATTTTTTTGAATTATTGAAACAAAATAGAGTTTTAGTAAAGCGCCACGAAAGAAAAGAAAAAATTGAAAGTCTTATAACTCAGGCATCTAAAAAACTAAATCTCAATCCTGACCTCCCTGAAGGACTGATTAATGAATTAAGCGATTTAGTTGAATGGCCAGACTTAATAGTTGGAAAATTCAGTGAAGATTTTCTTGATCTTCCTCTTGAAGTTCTCTCAACTGTAATGAAAAATCATCAGAGATATGTTCCTCTTTTATTGAAAAATAATGGTTTTTCTAAACTAGATTTAAGTTCTGAAAAAAATATTAGTACAACTTTTTTTGTGATATCAAATGGTCTTGAAGAGTCAAATAGAAATATTACTAAAGGTAATGAGAAAGTCTTGAGGGCAAGGTTTTCAGATGCAAAGTTTTTTGTAGAAAGTGATAAAAAAGTTGCTTCAATTGAAAGAAATGAAAAACTTAAATCTGTTTCTTATTTGAAAGGATTTGGAAATATTTTTCAAAGAGTAGAGAGAATAGTTGAAGTTACTAAAAAAATTCTTATATTTTTAGATGATAATTCTTTAGAAGATAAAAAAATTGTAGAAGCTGCTAGATACTGTAAAAATGACTTATGTAGCGAAATCGTCTACGAATTCCCTGAGTTACAGGGAATAATGGGAGGTAAATATCTCAAAAATGAAGGATTTAGTGAGGATATTTGCTTGGCTGTAGCTGAACATTATTTGCCTGCTTTTTACAAAGATGCTTTGCCCTCTACAAAATATGGTGCATTAGTTTCTATCGCAGATAAAATTGAAACATTGATAAGTATTTTTATTTCTGGTAAGCGTCCAAGTGGATCATCAGATCCTTATGCTTTAAGAAGAAATTTGAATGGAGTGATTAGAATAATTTGGGACTACGAGTTTGATTTGCCATTAGATAATCTATTCAACGAACTTATTGATTTTTGGAAAATCGTATTCCCTAATTTGAACTTCTCAAAAGAGAAAGTTTCAAAAGATTTAAATGAATTTTTAGTTCAAAGAATTGAAAGTCATCTTGAAGAAATATCATTAGGTAAAGAATTAATCAAGGCGGTTTGCTCTTGTGATCAATTTTCTCAAAAAAGAATATTGAATATTGTTGATCTTAAAAATAGAATTAAATCTATCGTCGATTTTAGAGAAAAGGAAACTTTTGTTGAAATCCAGAAGGTAATTACTAGGGTTAGTAAATTAGCCAATAGCAGTACTCTTTCAACAGAAGCTCTCTCAACAAAAGACTATATAAATACAAAACTTTTTGAAAAAGATTGTGAGTTCAAAGTTTTTGAATTTATTAGAGAACTAGAAAAACTTTTTTCAAAAGGTTACTGCAATTATCTGGAACTTCTAAATTTGTTCGAGATACATATTAATACTATTGAAGATTTATTTGATAATAAAAAAGGTGTACTAGTGATGACAGAGGATATAAAAATTAGAAATAATAGACTTAATTTGTTGGGCTTAATTAGAAATTATTCTTTAAAGATAGCTGACTTTACACTTTTGAACTCTTAACTTTAATGCCTCCCTTTATTGAATAATTTTCTAACATTTTTTCTACTTCTTTATTTTCCCTAACAGCACTATCAACGGGTTTATATTTTAGAGGTGCTAGGGCTTTTCCTCTTAAAATCGAACCAAGCGTAAGCATGGTTATTTTAAGTTGCTGTAATGGTTTCATTGAGACAACTCTTTTGTATAAGTAACTATCAAAAGTAAGTCTTTGTACATCCATATCATCACACATCTCAACAAAAGCTTCCCTTGCAGAATCGTTTCTGTAGAAAATATTTTGAAGAATTTCTAGCACTTTATAAGTTGTGCCATATTTCTTATCCCATTTTTTAAGATAGTTTTTTAAATCTTTTTCAGAGGGAATTATTTGACCGTTATTTGATGCCTCAACAATTTCTTCAGCACACATTCTCCCACTCTTTGCAGCAAAATAAATACCCTCTCCGGAACTTTTTGTAACATAGCCGGCTGCATCTCCAACCAACGCCATTCTCCCAACTACCCTTCTTGGCCTTGGATGCTCTGGAATAGGATGTGCCTCTACCTTTATTACCTCACCATTAACAAGTCTTTTCTTTGCTCTATTTCTCACTCCCTCTTGAAGTCCTTTAATTAATGACTGATTTTTTTGCATGGTTCCAGTACCCACAGCAACATGATCATATTTGGGAAATACCCACCCATAAAAATCTGGAGAAACATCAGTACCGACGTACATTTCTGCAAGATCTTCGTAGTAACTCATTTCTTCTTTAGGTAATTTAATTCTTTCTTGAAATGCGATAGCAACTTTGTAATCTCCTGCATCCATTGCTTTCGCAACTCTACTATTAGCTCCATCCGCACCGATTAAAAGGTCAACAGTAAGTTCCTTTAGCTCTCCTTTTTTGTCTCCATTTGTAAAATCCGAATATGATAGTTTGTATGGTCCTTGATTATTATCGCCAGTATCAATTGAAGTCACTAATCCATTTATTAGTGTAGCCCCAAGATCTGATGCTCTATTGCGCATGAAAGCATCCATAACTTCTCTTCTACACATCCCAATAAATTCATTATCGCTTTTACCGTAAACTCTATCTAGGCTTATATCTACTTCTCTATTCGATGGAGATATCATTCTCATATGCCTTACTTTTCTGTCAATAATTGACTCAGGTAAATCAAATTCCTCTACCATGCAAAGTGGAATAGCTCCTCCACATGGTTTAGCATTATCTAATTTCCTCTCGAATAGCCAAGTTTTTATTCCAGCTTTAGCAAGTATTTCTGCAGCACATGAACCACTTGGACCTCCTCCAATAACAGCTACCCTCAACATATGAAAAAAAAATAATACTGTATATAAAAGCTACATCTTTTTTGCTTATAAAAGTGCATTTCTTAAAATAATAGTTAATATCGAAATATCTTTTCCAAATTCACTTTTAAATATTGGAACAAAACAAAGATATCAATCAATTCGATATACCGCTTGCAAAAAGAACATACCTAAAAAATCCCTATTCAATTTTATTAAAAAAATTATTAATATTTTCTCCATTTCTTCTACTTATTTTTTCTACTGCGGCATTGCGATTGATTAGGAATTTAGAGGCAGGACCTCTTCGCAATTTCGTTTTTCAGGTTGAGAAAAATTATGATCATAGAGTTTTGGGACACCTACCTTATAAAGAAATTCCAAGGGAGAAACTAGTTTTCATTGAACCCAATATTGAAGTTCATATTGATATGCGTGATTCTCTACTAAAAATGAGGGAAGAAGCGAAAAAGGATGGGATATATTTGGTCTTCTTGAGTGGCTTTAGATCAATAAATTTGCAAAAAGATATCTTTTATTCTTTAAAATCGATTAGAAATCAAGAAGCAGCTGAAAGAGCTAGAGTTTCAGCGCCGCCAGGTTATTCTGAGCATAGTACTGGTTTCGCTATTGATATTGGTGATGCTACCCAAAGAGAAACAGACTTTGAAACTGAATTCGAAAAGACTAGAGCATTTAGATGGTTAATAAAGAATGCAGCAAAGTATCACTTTAAGTTATCCTTTGAAAAGGATAATAAATACATAGACTACGAACCTTGGCATTGGAGATATGAGGGATCAATCGAAGCTTTGAAAATTTTTGAAACTGCAAATAGAAAATTGCAAATCTAATTGATTAATTAAATTTTCAATATGATTATTTTTCAAAGTCTTGGAGAAAAATTTCTCATAATTAGCATTCTCTGAGTTAGCCTTAATAAATACAATTTTTTATTTATATAGATTTTATAAATGTCATCTTCGATCAAAGAAATTAGGAACGTCGCAATTATTGCCCACGTAGATCATGGGAAGACAACTCTTGTGGATGCATTGTTATCTCAATCAGGAATATTTAGAGATAATGAAGTTATTCCTACATGTGTAATGGATTCGAATGATCTTGAAAGAGAAAGAGGAATAACAATACTCTCAAAAAATACTGCAGTTAACTACAAGGACACCAGAATTAACATTATAGATACACCTGGGCATGCGGATTTTGGAGGAGAAGTCGAGAGGGTTTTGGGAATGGTTGATGGTTGTCTTCTTATTGTCGATGCAAATGAGGGACCAATGCCACAAACAAGATTTGTTTTAAAAAAAGCATTAGAAAAAGGACTTAGGCCTATAGTCTTTGTAAACAAAATTGATAGACCAAGAGTTGTTCCAGAATTAGCAGTTGATAAGGTACTTGATTTGTTTTTAGAATTAGGAGCTGATGATGATCAATGTGATTTTCCTTATCTTTTTGGAAGCGGCCTATCTGGATTTGCAAAGGAAGAGATGGAGTCTAATAGTGATAATATGATGCCTCTTTTCGAAGCGATAATAAGACATGTTCCACCTCCAGTAGGTGACTCGAATAAGCCTCTTCAACTACAAATAACTACTTTGGATTATTCTGACTTCTTAGGCAGAATTGTAATTGGGAAAATCCATAATGGTACTATAAAAAATGGTCAACAAGCTAGTTTAATCAAGGAAAATGGAAAAACTATCAAGGGGAAGGTTAGTAAGTTATTAGGGTTCGAAGGTTTACAAAGAATTGATATTAATGAAGCATTTGCAGGAGATATCGTTGCGGTTTCTGGTTTCGATGATGTCAATATTGGTGAGACCATCGCATGCCCTGATTCACCTCATCCTTTACCATTAATCAAAGTTGATGAACCTACATTAAATATGACTTTTGTTGTCAATGATTCTCCATTCGCGGGTAAAGAAGGAAAATTTGTTACGAGTAGACAGTTAAAAAATAGATTGGAGAGGGAACTTTTAACTAATGTTGCTCTTAGGGTGGAAGAAACTGATTCTCCTGACAGATTTTCAGTCTCAGGGAGGGGAGAATTACACTTAGGAATTTTGATTGAAACCATGAGAAGAGAGGGGTTTGAGTTTCAAATCTCACAACCTCAAGTAATATTTAGAGAAATTGATAATGTTGAATGCGAACCTATAGAAACCTTAGTTTTAGACGTGCCTGAAGTTTCTGTTGGTTCCTGTATTGAGAAACTTGGATCTAGAAAGGCTGAGATGAAAAATATGCAGACAAGTTCAGATGGAAGAACACAACTTGAATTTCTCGTTCCCTCAAGAGGATTAATTGGATTCCGCGGGGAATTCGTTCGTATTACTAGAGGCGAAGGCATTATGAGTCATTCGTTTTATGAATATAAACCTAAAACAGGAGATTTTGAAACCAGGAGAAATGGAGTGCTTATAGCTTTTGAGGAAGGTGTTGCGACATTTTATGCATTAAAGAATGCTGAAGATAGGGGAGTTTATTTTATTAAACCAGGAGTTAAAGTTTACAAAGGAATGATAATTGGGGAGAATAATCGTCCTCAAGATCTTGAGTTAAATATATGTAAAACTAAACAGCTGACTAACATGAGGTCTGCAGGAGCAGAAGAACTTGATACTTTGCAGTCACCTGTCGATATTACCCTTGAAAGAGCACTTGAATATATTGGCCCAGATGAAATGCTAGAGGTTACACCGGATTCAATAAGAATGAGAAAAATAAACAAAAAGAAAAAATAATTATTATTTTTATGAATGAAGAGAGTACAAAAAGTTTTAGAGATTCTCTCTTTAATGCTTCAAGTCTTTTTAACAATCATAAATGGTATGAGGCTCATGATGCTTTTGAAGAAATTTGGAATTCTGTTGATGGCGACGAAAGACAAGTTATACAGGGAATTTTACAAGTATCTGTTTCGCAGTTTCATTTGAGTAAGGGTAACTTGAATGGAGCTACTATTTTGCTTGGTGAGGGTTTAGGTAGAATAAAAACTAGAACTAACATTAACTTAGGTATTGATCTCGAATCCTTCTGCCATTGTTTAGAAGATTTATTGATGAAATTACAATACAATGAGAAATTAAATAATAGCGATAAGCCTTTTTTGAAACTTCTCCAATGAATATAAACATCTTTTTTTGTTTAATTAAATTTTTGTTTTTTTTCTCATTCTTATTTCAAGAAAATGGGATATTTAATGATTCCTAAGAAAGATGAACTTACAAATTCAAAATGTATCCCTTTCAATAAAAGGGAGATTAATAGTAAATGATGTTTCCATAACTGTAAATCCAGGAGAAGTTGTTGGCTTAATGGGACCTAATGGTGCAGGGAAAACTACTACTTTTAATCTTGCAGTTGGGAATATAAAACCTGATAAAGGTAAAGTTTTAATGAATGGAAAAGATATAACCAATTTGCCACTCCCAATTAGATCAAGACTTGGGTTGGGATATTTAACTCAGGAGGCGAGTATTTTTAGGGATCTTACTGTTAAAGATAATATTGACTTGGCTTTGCAGAATTCATCTTATGGTCGAGCAGCAATAAGAAATAGAAGAGAACAATTAATTAATGAATTTACTTTGAATAAATTTGTAGATAAATATGGCTATCAACTTTCAGGAGGAGAGAGAAGAAGATGTGAAATAGCAAGAGCTCTATCTGTAGGTAGAAAAGGACCAAAATATTTATTATTGGACGAACCATTTGCAGGGATAGATCCTCTAGCTGTTAATGATTTAGAGAAATTAATTCTTAAATTAAGTACTAGCGGGGTAGGGATTCTTATCACAGACCATAATGTTAGGGAAACTCTATTAATAACAAACAAGTCATATGTATTAAGTGAAGGAAAAATTTTAGCTTTCGGATCATCAAGTGAATTGGCAGATAATCCAATAGTCAAGAAGTATTATTTGGGAGATAATTTTAAACTTTGACATTCTCTTGCATAAGAAATTAAAAATTTAATTATTAAAGATTTACTCATATGAAGATGATTTAAATTATTATTTGATTGTTATTAAACTTTAAAACTGGATTAAATTTCAATTAATGATGTTATATAATCTTTTTAAAAATTTAATATATGACCCCGTATCAGTATTGGGGCTTTTAGTTTTTTATATTTTATTAGTTAATTTTCCAATATCTTTGGGTAACTTTTTTACAAAAAAATCTTCTTTTATTGTAAAGTTTCTGACTATTTTAGTAAATTTTATCATCACTTTACAATTAATTTTTAGGTGGTCAATTTCTGGACATTTCCCAATAAGTAATTTGTATGAATCTCTTTATTTTCTTACTTGGGGGATCACGTTAGGACAATTATTACTTGAAAGAGAATATCAAACTCCGATAATACCTTCATTAGCGATACCTATTGAATTGCTTACTGTAGCTTTTGCATGTTTTGTTTTGCCCGATGAGCTGAAATTATCATCCAACTTGGTCCCAGCTTTAAGATCTAGTTGGTTAGTAATGCACGTTAGTGTAGTAATGCTTAGTTATGCGGCACTAATAATAGGTTCATTACTTTCGGCCTCTGTTTTGTTTGTTAATAAAAATAAACCGCTTCAAATTAGAAGTAGTTCTACAGGTATAGGTGGACTAAAGATGTCTAAAAACTATTCTCTAAATGATTTAGTTAATCCTATTGAATTTTCTCATTCAGAAGAATTAGATACATTAAGTTATCGCTCGATATTAATTGGTTTTGTCCTTTTGACTCTCGGTTTAATTTCAGGTGCAGTTTGGGCTAATGAGGCATGGGGAACATGGTGGAGTTGGGATCCAAAAGAAACATGGGCATTTATCTCATGGTTGTTTTATGCAGCTTATCTGCATATGAGAATAAGTAAAGGTTGGCAAGGAAGAAGACCTGCATTATTAGCAACTACAGGATTCTTAATTGTTTTAATATGTTATTTAGGAGTTAATTTTTTAGGTATAGGTTTACATAGTTATGGATGGATATTTGGTTGATTTCATAATCTTTTATAAAATTTACTAAGGTTCTGAAAGGACCATCCCGTTTTGCGCATCTTGAGCAACTTTTCTCAAATCATCACATCCCTCTTTTAATGTTGAGTAAGCAAACATTCCACTTCCTGCAATAAAACAATTAGCTCCAGCATCTGCACATTGTGAAATTGTCCAATTTGCTTTTATTCCTCCATCAACTTCAATATCAATATTTAAGTTTTTTTCAATAATAAAGTTTCTTATTTTTCTGATTTTATTAAGCATTGTTGGTATATATGCTTGTCCACCAAAACCGGGATTAACTGTCATAACTAAAACATGATCAACCATATCCATTATATTTTCGATCATTTCAAATGGAGTATGGGGATTTAATGCGACAGAAGGTGATCCCCCTAGGTCTCTTATTCTTCCAAGAACTCTGTGGAGATGAATATTTGCTTCGGCATGAGCTATTACTACTCCTGGTTCGCCATTGACTCCTTTTGTAGCATTTACATAAGATTCGAGCATTGTTTCACAATTGTATTGACTCACCATTAATTGAGTTTCAAAAGGGACATTGCAATATTTCCTGCATGCAGAAATCATTTCAGGGCCGAAAGTAAGATTTGGTACGAAATTCCCATCCATTACATCAAATTGAATTCTATCTACTCCAGCTTCCTCGAGCTCTTTCACACATGCCCCCATATTTGCCCAATCTGCTGGTAAAACAGAAGGAATTATTTGAATTGGTCTATTAACACCAGCAAAATTTTTTTGATTTGACTCAGTCATTTAATTTTTAAAATATTTAATAAAGATACTATATTTAGTTGTTTATTCCTAATTTCAAGTCACGGCCTGATAAAGTAACAGCTGTAAAGAGTTAAAAAAAGCTTATCAGCATAATAATTCTCATAAAAAGTGTCATTTTTTATGAGAACATACTCAAAACCTTTTAGAAAATCCTCAAAAATTTAATTGTGAATCAAACTTTAATTCAAGAAATTCTCGAAGTTGTAGAGCAAGCAGCAATTGCCTCAGCAAAACTTACAGGACTTGGTCAAAAAGATGAAGCTGATGCTGCAGCCGTCGAAGCAATGAGATTGCGAATGGGCAAAATTGAGATGAAGGGAAAAATTGTTATTGGAGAAGGTGAGAGAGATGAAGCACCTATGCTTTATATAGGTGAAGAGGTTGGTAGTGGAAGTGGACCAGGGGTTGACTTTGCAGTAGATCCTTGTGAAGGAACAAATCTTTGTGCGAATAATCAAAGAGGTTCTATGGCGGTTTTAGCTGCCTCTGATACGGGTGGTCTTTTCAATGCGCCTGATTTTTACATGAACAAATTAGCAGCGCCTCCTGCTGCCAAAGGTAAAGTAGATATTAGAAATTCAGCTACTGAAAACTTGAAGATACTAAGTGATTGCTTGGGTCTTTCTATTGATGAGCTTACTGTAGTTGTAATGGATAGAACTAGGCATAAAGATTTAATTAAAGAGATTCGTGGATGTGGTGCAAAAGTACAACCGATTTCTGATGGTGATGTTCAAGCTGCGATTGCATGTGGTTTTGCAGGTACTGGAACACATTGCTTGATGGGTATAGGTGCAGCTCCAGAGGGTGTTATTTCAGCTGCTGCAATGAGAGCTCTCGGCGGACACTTTCAAGGACAACTAGTTTATGATCCCGCGATTGCTCAAACTTCTGAATGGGCTGATTATACAAAAGAAGGAAATATAAAACGTCTCAACGAAATGGGCATAACAGATATAGATAAAATCTATGAAGCGAATGAATTGGCATCGGGAGAAAATGTTGTTTTCGCTGGAAGTGGAATAACTGATGGATTATTATTTGACGGAGTTAAATTTGAAAGGGATTGTGTTAGAACA
>CACNAI010000013.1 GCA_902618335.1 uncultured Prochlorococcus sp.
TTGAATGGGTAAAAAAAACAAGAGATAATTTTTACGACGTTATATTTATAGATTGTTCAGATCCCTCAGAATTTTCAAATTTATTATTTTCAGATTCTTTTTATAAAGAATGTAAAAGAATACTTACAACAAAGGGGATATTAGCAACGCAAAGCGAATCTCCTGAATCCTTCAAAAATATTCACATAAATATTTTGAAAACCTTAAAAAATATATTTAAAGTATCTGAAACTATGTATTCCTTTGTGCCTATATATCCAAGCGGGATTTGGAGTTGGACATTCGCTTCTTCAGAAGATCTAAATTTATCAAAGCAAAATTATGATGAAGTCGTAAAAATAGAAAAAGGATGTGAAATTTGGAATTTAAATTTTCAAAATGCAGCATTCAAAATGATGCCAAATAAAATTGTAAAAGAACTAGATACATAAGATGACAAAAAATTTATTTGATAACGAAAATGCAATTTATATGGGAGCAAAAAGAAGTCCTGAGAATTGCTCAATTGGTATATTTGGAGTTAATTATGACGGGACATGTTCGTTTAAACCAGGAGCAAGATTTGGTCCAGAAGCAATAAGACAAGTCAGTTGTTGTTTAGAAACATATTGTCCAAAAATAAAAAAAGACTTAGAGGATATTATGTATGTTGATTTTGGATCAATACTAATTGATAAAAATGACTCAAAGTCCGTTATTGAATCGGTTAAATCAGCAACAAATTATTTAATTAGTAAACGCCTTAGTCCTATTATGCTTGGAGGCGAACACTCTATTACAAGAGGTGCCATTGAAGCATTAGTAAAAAAATATCCAGATTTGATATTGGTTCAACTTGATGCTCATGCAGATTTAAGAGAATCATATATAGGAAATGAACATAGTCATGCTTGTACTATGAAAAGATGCTTAGAAGTGCTACCTGAAAAGAAAATTTTGCAAGTAGGAATTAGAAGTGGGACTAAGGAAGAATTTGAAATAATGCATAACAACAACCAATTAGTTAACTTTTGTCCAGGCGAAAATGCAAATGAGTTAAAACAAGCTCTTCTACCATACGCTAAGTCTCCAATTTATTTAACAATAGATTTAGATTGGTTTGATCCCAGTTTATTAGCAGGGACGGGCACTCCAGAACCGGGAGGATTTTTTTGGAATGATTTTGAAGAAATACTGAAAACTTTAGAAGACCTTAGAATTGTGGCTTCAGATATTGTGGAATTATCTCCAGAAATTGATAAAAGCGGAGTAAGTAGCATAGTTGCAGCCAAAGTACTTAGAAGCTTAATTTTGTCATTAGAAAATATGCAATAAAAAATTTCTAAACTACAGTGTAAAAATACTAAATACAAACTAAATATTTCATGGATTTGCTAAAAAGTCCTCTTTATTCAAAATATGTTGAATTCAATGCAAAATTAGTGGATTTTGCAGGTTGGGAAATGCCCATATCATTTTCAGGATTAATTAAAGAGCATGAATCAGTTAGATCTTCAGCAGGATTATTTGATATTTCTCACATGGGTGTGATTTCTATCAAGGGAATCAATCCAAAGGATTATATTCAAAAACTTTTTCCTACTAATTTATACTCTTTTTCTGAAGGTCAGGGGCTTTATACAGTAATGCTCAATAATAAAGGAGGAATAATAGATGACTTAATAATTTATGACCTTGGTATACAAGAAAATGACATATCAGAATTAATATTAATAGTTAATGCAAGTAGATATAAAGAAGATTTTCAGTGGATAAAAAATAATTTAAATATGTCTGAAATTTCGATAACAAACTTTAAAAAGGACAAAGTACTTTTAGCACTACAAGGAAAAAACTCATTCGATTTATTTGAAGAATGGATTGAATCTTCGATCTCACATATCCCTAACTTTGGATGCGAATATAAAATTTTTGAACATATTTCGCCAAAGGAAAAAATTTTCTTTTCAAAGACAGGCTATACAGGGGAAAATGGCCTAGAAATACTTTTATCTAAAAAAGCAGCAATTAATCTATGGGATTTCTCAATTTCCAAAAATGTTGCACCTTGTGGTTTAGGAGCTAGAGATACTCTTAGACTTGAAGCAGGCATGCATCTTTATGGTCAAGACATAAATGAAGAAACTTCTCCCTACGAAGCAGGGTTAGGCTGGCTAGTACATCTAGAAAATAATCATGAATTCCTTGGAAAAAGATTTCTTGAAGAGCAGTCAAGATTAGGAATTCAAAAAAAGTTAGTTGGTCTCTCTATAGAAGGTAAAGCAATAGGAAGAAAAGGTTGCGCAGTTCTTAAAGGTGAAGAAAATATTGGGACTATCACAAGCGGCAGTTGGTCTCCAACTAAACAACAAGCTATAGCTTTTGCATACATAAATACTTCGCATGCTTTAATAAATAATGAAGTTCAAATATTAATAAGAGGCAAAAAATTCAAAGGTGTAATTACAAAAAGAGCGTTTTATAAAAAAAATTATTAACTAAATTTACCCTTAAAGAATTATTATAAGTTATTGATAAATAAATCATAATTAGATGAGAAACAAAATTTGCAAAGAACTCAATAATACAGATATAGGTAAATTGGTTAATTTATGCGGATGGGTAGATAGAAGAAGAGATCATGGTGGTGTAATTTTTATTGATTTAAGAGACCATAGTGGATTCCTACAAATAACAATTAACCCCGATGATGGTGCAGATCTATTTAAACAGGCAGAAACTCTAAGAAATGAAACAGTAATAATGGTTAGCGGAATTATTAATGAAAGGCCCAAAGATTCCATAAATACAAATTTAAGTACTGGAGAATTAGAGCTTAAGGTTAAAGATTTGCAAATTCTCAACCAAATTAAAAACAACTTACCTTTTCCAGTGTCTATACATGATTATGAAAATACAAAAGAGGATCTCAGATTAAAATATAGATACCTTGATTTAAGAAGGGGAAAATTACTAGAAAATTTAAAAACAAGACATAAGATTATTAAAGTTGCTAGAGAATTTCTTGATAATTTTGGATTTACAGAAGTAGAGACCCCATTACTTACAAAGTCGACTCCTGAAGGCGCTCGCGATTTTCTTGTTCCTGCACGTCTTTCGAATGGAGAATTTTTTGCTTTACCTCAATCCCCACAACTATTTAAACAACTTTTAATGGTTGGGGGCTTAGATAAGTATTATCAAATCGCAAAATGTTTCCGCGATGAAGACTTAAGGGCAGATAGACAGCCAGAGTTTACTCAATTAGATATTGAGATGAGCTTTATTAGTGAAGAAGAAATAATTTCTTTTAATGAAAGTCTCATAAAAAAAATATGGAAAGAAGTGTTAAATATTAATTTTAATACTGCTTTTCCAAGAATGTCATGGCAGGCAGCAATGGATAATTACGGCACTGATAGGCCAGATACTAGATACCAAATGTTATTAAAAGATTTAGGAGGAGTATTAGGTGATATTGGATTTAATATTTTTACCAAGGCAATTAAGTCTGGAGGTTACATAAAATCCATAACAGTCAAAGGAGGTAATTCAAGTATTAGCAACGTAAGAATTAAACCAGGAGGTGACATCTTCAAAGTAGCTCAAGATGCAGGAGCTGGTGGTTTGGCATTCATAAGGGTCAAAGGAGATGAGCTTGAGACTATTGGGGCAATTAAAAATAATTTAAGTGAAGAGCATATAACTGATATTTTAAAAATCACAGAAGCAAAAGATGGAGACTTAATCCTCTTAGGAGCTGGAGATAAACAAATTGTCAATCAGTCATTAGATAGGGTTAGACAATATATCGCAAAAGACTTAAATCTTATTGATAAAAGTAAATGGAATTTCTTATGGGTAACTGACTTCCCAATGTTTGAGAGAAATGAAGATGAAAATAGATATGAAGCTTTACATCATCCTTTTTGTTCTCCAAAAAATATAAAATCTAAAAATCCTGAAAACTTGAAAAAAGAAATTGAGAGCTCTACTGCAAATGCTTATGATTTAGTTCTCAATGGATTGGAGTTAGGAGGTGGCTCTTTACGTATTCATGAAGCGAACTTACAAAGAGAAGTTCTGAAAACGGTAGGACTTACTGATAAAGAGATTGATGAAAAATTTGGATTTTTAATAGAAGCCTTAGAAATGGGTGCTCCTCCTCATGGTGGAATAGCGTTTGGATTGGATCGTATTACCATGCTGATCATTGGTGCAGATTCAATCAGAGAAACCATTGCTTTTCCAAAAAATCAACAAGCAAAATGTCTTCTCACAAATGCACCTTCAAATGTCTCTGAATCACAATTAAAAGAATTAGATATTGAAATAACAATTGATGAATAAGAATATATATGGATGTTCTAAAATTTTTTTGTTTAAATAAAATATAAGGAGGCTGTGCTTAATTAAAAATATTTAATGTCAAAATTTGTATTTGTCACCGGAGGAGTAGTTTCTAGCATTGGTAAAGGAATTGTAGCTGCAAGCTTAGGAAGATTATTAAAGTCTAGAGGATATAGTGTTTCAATATTAAAACTAGATCCATATCTAAATGTTGATCCAGGAACAATGAGCCCTTTCCAACATGGAGAAGTATTTGTAACCGAAGATGGGGCTGAAACCGATCTAGATTTAGGTCACTATGAAAGATTTACTGATACTGCAATGACTAGGTTAAATAGTGTGACTACGGGATCTATCTATCAAGCAGTTATCAATAAAGAAAGAAGAGGTAGTTATGACGGTGGAACTGTACAAGTAATACCTCACATAACGGGAGAAATAAGAGAAAGAATTCATAGAGTAGCCGCCAACAGTAATGCAGATATTATAATTACTGAAATTGGTGGAACAGTCGGTGATATTGAATCTCTACCTTTTTTAGAGGCAATAAGAGAATTCAAAAATGATGTCAATAGAAACGATGTTGCATACATACACGTAACATTACTTCCTTACATCAAAACCTCTGGCGAAATAAAAACTAAACCAACACAACATTCAGTGAAAGAATTAAGATCAATTGGAATTCAGCCAGATTTACTTGTATGCCGAAGTGATAAATCTATCAATGAAGCTCTTAAAAAGAAGCTTAGTGGTTTTTGCGGTGTCAGTATCAACTCTGTAATTGAAGCTTTAGACGCGGACAGTATTTATTCTGTACCTCTTTCTTTAAAAAAAGAAGGTTTATGCAAAGAAACCCTGAAGTATTTAGACCTTGAAGATAAAAAATGTGATTTGAAAAATTGGGAGCAGCTAATACACAACCTAAGAAATCCTGGAGCTCCAATCAAAGTTGCTTTAGTAGGTAAATACATTGAACTTGGAGATGCATATTTATCCGTTGTTGAAGCTTTAAGGCATGCATGTATTGAACAAAAGGCTTTATTAGATTTACATTGGGTAAGTGCTGAAATGATAGAAAAAAATTCAGCAGAAATTTACTTAAATAAAGTTGATGCAATTGTGGTACCAGGGGGATTTGGCAATAGAGGAGTCAATGGGAAAATTTCGGCTATAAAATTCGCAAGAGAAAATAAAATTCCCTTTTTAGGTTTGTGCCTTGGTATGCAATGTGCAGTCATAGAATGGGCAAGGAATGTAGCTAATCTTCCAGATGCATCTAGTTCAGAACTAGACCCAAACACTCCCAATCCAGTGATACATTTATTACCAGAACAGGAAGATGTAGTTGATTTAGGTGGGACAATGAGACTTGGAGTTTATCCATGTAGATTGACAAAAAATACAACTGGGAAAAACTTATATAATGAGGATGTTATTTATGAGAGACATCGACATAGATACGAGTTTAATAATTACTACAAACAGAGTTTTTTAGATTCTGGGTACAAAATTAGTGGTACGTCACCAGATGGCAGATTAGTTGAGTTAATTGAGTTAGAAAATCATCCATACTTCTTAGCATGTCAATATCATCCTGAGTTTTTATCACGACCTGGCAAACCTCACCCTTTATTTAAAGGTTTAATAAAAGCCTCTCAAGATAAGTCAACACAATCAAATTAATATTCTTTATTTTTTTGAATGAAAATGACAAATTTTTTACCCTTAGTCGAACAATTTCATTCATTACAAGGTGAAGGTTATCACGCTGGAAAAAGTGCTTTTTTTGTAAGATTAGCTGGCTGTAAAGTTGGATGTTCTTGGTGCGATACCAAGAATTCATGGGACGAGAAAAAACACCCTTCTATATCAATTGAAAGAATAATAGATCGCATAAAAATTGCCAGGGAACAAGGAGCATCTTTTTGCGTTATTACAGGTGGAGAACCTTTGCAACATAACTTGGATAATTTTTGCAAAGCCATAAAAAAAATGACTATGGGAGAAGAACAAAAGCCAATGAAGATTCATATTGAGACAAGTGGAGTTAATTCGATATCAGGAAGCTATGACTGGATTACTTTATCTCCTAAAAGACACTCACCTCCAAAAAATTATTTTTTAAAAAACTGTAATGAAATTAAAATAATCATAAATGAAATAGAAGATATTGAATTTGCTATTCAAATAAAAAAAGAAACTTTAAAACAATATCAACTCTCTAAAAGCGAAGATGGCTTAAAAAAAGAAGATAAAATTTTTTATTTACAGCCAGCATGGAACAATGCGAATGGTTTTTCTCTTGCTATTGATTTCGTAAAAAAGAATCCAGATTGGAAATTGAGCCTTCAAACTCACAAATACTTAAAAATTAATTGAAATCATATGACTCTTAAAAATAAATCGATAGTAGTTTTATTATCTGGAGGTTTAGATTCTTCTACAGTTACTGGTATCGCAAAAAAATCCAAAGCTAAAATTTTTGGCCTTTCATTTGATTATGGTCAACGTCATAAAAAAGAATTAAATTCTGCATCAATAATTGCAAAACACTTTGATATCGAAGAATTTAAAATCATTAAGCTTGACTTATCTTTATGGGGAGGCTCGTCATTAACTGATTCTCAAAAAAATATTCCGAAAGAAGGAGTACAAACGAATAAAATTCCTAATACTTATGTTCCTGGTAGAAATACTATATTTATTTCCGTTGCACTAAGTTATGCCGAAGCAATAGATGCTGATTGTATAGGATTAGGAGTTAATGCACTAGATTATTCTGGTTATCCAGACTGCAGACCTGACTACATTAAAAAATTTCAAGAATTAGCAAATTTAGCCAATAAAAGAGGAAGAGAAAATAAGCCAATAAAACTTTGGACTCCACTATTAGATTTAAATAAAGAGGAAATTATTAAATTAGCTTTTGCTAATAATGTCCCTTTAGATAAAACATGGAGTTGTTATTCGGGTGATTCAAAACCATGCGGTAAGTGTGATAGCTGCAGAATTAGAAATGCGGCTTATGAAAAATGGCTTAATAATAATAAAAAATGAAAATAAAAAAATTAATTCTAGAAAAATGGATAGATCCAGCACTAATTACGCATGATCTAACAAAAAAATTCGGAAATAAAGGATTAGCTTGGCTAGACAGTGATGGCAAAGAAAATGGGGAATGGTCAATAATAGGAATAAAACCTAAAAAAATAATCCAATCAAGAGATATCAATAACTTAGACAAAACTAATAATCCATTTAACAATTTAAAAAATATTGAAAAAGGATTTTGGATCGGATGGTTAAGTTATGAAGCTGGAGTTTATATAGAACCAAAAAACCCATGGCGAAAATCTAATATGGCAACTTTATGGATTGCATCATATGATCCAATCATTAAATGTAACCTAATAAAAAAAGAAATAATTATCGAAGGAACAAACTCATCTGAAATGATGAATTATAAAAACATAATCAACAATATAAAAAATATTGAAGAAGAAAATATTATTAAAACAAATTTGAATTTTGATTTTTCAAAAATAAATTTGGACGCAATGGCTGAAAAATTTCAGAAAAATATTTTAAAATTGAAAAAATTAATTTCCCTAGGGGATATATTTCAAGCAAACCTAACAACTAAATGCGAAATTGAATCTTCCAAAAACTATAATCCTCTTGATATTTATTTGAAAATAAGAAGGAAATTAAGAGCTCCCTTTGGAGGAATAATAATAAATAATGATAATTATAATGAGGCTGTATTATCTACCTCTCCAGAAAGATTTATAAAAATAGATAATAAAAATTTTGTAGAATCAAGACCTATCAAAGGAACTAGATCCAGAGATAAAGATTTAAATCAAGACGCACTTAATGCTATCGATTTAATAACGAACGAAAAAGATAGAGCCGAAAATATTATGATTGTTGACCTAATAAGAAATGATTTAAGTAAAGTTTGCGAAACAGGAAGTATTATGGTGCCAGAAATATTAAAACTTGAAAGTTTCTTAAAAGTTCATCATCTAACTTCAGTAATCAGAGGCAAATTAAAAAAAGACAAGAACTGGATTGATTTATTAAAAGCTTGTTGGCCTGGGGGCTCTATAACTGGAGCACCTAAATTAAGATCATGCCAGAGACTTTTTGAATTAGAAGAATATGAACGCGGACCATACTGTGGATCATTTTTGAAGATTGAATGGAATGGAGAGTTTGACAGCAATATACTAATAAGATCATTTTTAATTAAAGACAAAAAAATCAATATATATGCTGGTTGCGGAATAGTTATTGATTCAAACCCTAAAGAGGAAACTGATGAACTTAAGTGGAAACTTTTACCGTTAATTGATTCACTAAAATGATTGAAACATTAGGCTGGCACAAGGATCAATGGTTGGATATTGATAGAATATTTATTGCAGCTAATAATAGAGGACTAAAATTTGCTGATGGTATATTTGAAACAATTTTGATAAAAGAAAACAAACCTATTCTTTTTGATGAACATCTGAAAAGATTAGAAAAAAGTTGCAAAATTTTAAACATTAATCTCAAAATAAATAAATTAACTTTGAGACAACTAGTTCACGATGGAATTAAAAAGTTATCACTTAAAAATGATCAATTTGCTTCCGTAAGAATAAACTTTAGTCGAGGAACTAATGAAGGTCGAACACTAACAATTGATAGCACTTCAGAGACAAAAGATTTGGATAATTTATGGCTTGAGTTCTATAGAATCAAACCAAATTTTGATCCGATAAGCGTTTGCATTAGTCAAACAGAAAAAATAAATGAATTCAGTCTTATAAGTAAATGCAAAACATTTTCATATAATCAGGCAATACAAGTTTTGACAGAAGCCAATGAAAAATCATTTGATGATTCTATCCTTTTGAATACGTCAGGTGAACTTTGTTGTGGAAGTACATTTAATCTTTTAATTAAAAGAAATAATCAATGGATAACTCCAAGAAAAGAAAGCGGCTGTTTAGAGGGGATTATGGTTGCTAAAGCTTTAAAATTGAAAATTGTAAAAGAAGAATTAATTCCTCCAGAATTTCAAAATGATGACATAATAGTTGCAATTAATAGCTTATCTTGCAGACAAATTACTCAAGTTAATGATTTAAAGCTTAAACCTAAATTTGATCCAATTTACTTTTGGGATTTATTATATAGTTGAACTTTATTAATATCTGGTAAATAGACATCAGATACTTTAGTTATATTATTATTAACCTTAAATTCAACAATTTTTCCAATAATGATAATTGATGGAGCTAAAAATTCTTCATCTTTGATTGTATCTGGAAGATTACCTAATTTCTCTATCAAACATTTTTGATTTTTTAAAGTAGCTTCTTGAATAACAGCGCATTTAGTATTCTTATCTAAACCACCTAGAATTAATTCTTCGACAATAAATTCAATATTTTTTATGCCCATAAAAATTACTAAGCTATCTGATGATTTAGCTAAATCTCTCCAATTCACTGTCTTTTTTTCCTTATCTACACGCTCATGTCCGGTGACAAAAGTTACGGAACTCGCAGCATCTCTATGAGTTAGTGGAATACCGAAATATGTGGGGGCAGCTATCCCAGAAGTAATACCAGGAACGATTTCAACTGAAATTCCATTTTTTTCTAAAATCGATACTTCTTCACCACCTCTAGAAAAAACAAATGGATCTCCCCCTTTAAGCCTTACAACATTTTTGCCTTCTTTTGCTAATTGCAAAATAAGGTCATTAGTTTCAGCCTGAGGAACAGAACACTTCCCAGCTCTTTTGCCTACATGGAAAATTTCTGTATTTTTTCCTGCCTCTTTTGTTATTTCATCAGGGATTAAAGCATCATGAACTAATGCATCACAATTTTTTATTAGGCGTAAAGCTTTAAGAGTTAAAAGCTCAGGGTCACCAGGACCTGCTCCAACTAAATAAACAATGCCAGGCACAATAATCTCCATTAACAAGTATGGTAGTAAAAGTTAATCGCAATGAAGGTAAATATTATGGAAGAAAGTTTATTAAAACCAAATAAAAAATTTACTCTCCTTAGTGCGTTTATCACTCTTCTAAATGATCGTTTAAGTGAAAGTATACTTTTACCCATTTTACCCTCTTTTGTTTTACTTTTTGACTCTAAAGCAAGTACATATGGTTTATTATCATGCACTTACCAATTAGCACAATTTACAGCTTCTCCTTTTATAGGCCTTATGAGTGATAGATATGGAAGAAGACCTGTCACTCTTTTTTGTATTACTGGTTCAGTAATAGGAATATCAATATTATCTTTTACAGTTCTTTTTAATTGGTCAAATTCAATAGCCACTATCCCGTTATTTTTATTATTTTTAGCGAGACTAATTGACGGTTTAAGTGGGGGGACTGCAGCTACTGCAACAACAATTCTTGCAGATATTTCAAGCCCTGAAAAAAGAGCAAAAACATTTGGTCTTATTGGTGTAGCTTTTGGTTTAAGTTTTTTCTTAGGTAATATTTTTGTTGTAATTTTTGCAAGAAATACAAATAATAATTTTATTATTCCAGTTTTGATAGCCTCAATCATTCCAATAATAAATTTTATCCTTGTATTTTTTTACTTACCAGAAACCAAGCCTAATAGTGAAATAAATAAATCAAAAACTACTTTAAAAAACCCTTTAAAAGCTCTATTTACAGTTTTCAAAGAAGAAAAGATTAAAAAATTATCATTAGCTTTTTTTATTTACTTTATTGCTTTTACTGGATTGACTAATATCCTTATATTTTTCCTCCAAGAATCTTTAAACTGGACGACCAAAGCATCAAGCGGAACTCTTGTTGTAGTAGGAATCATTGCAATTATCGTTCAGGGAGGATTAATTGGGCCTCTGGTAAAGCAATTTGGAGAAATGCGATTAACACTTATCGGATCAGGCTTTATTCTTGTGGCGTGTGCTCTTTTAATAACTGCTCCAAAAGAATATGCGACAATTAATATTTATTCAGCTGTTTCATTTTTAGCCGTTGGGGCAGGATTAATTACGCCCACGTTAAGAGCACTAATATCAAAGAAATTAGACATTGATAAACAAGGATCAATTTTAAGTAACCTTCAAGGTCTACAGAGTCTTGGAGGAGTTTTAGGAATTGCAATGGCTGGAAGGGTTTATGATAGTTTTGGTCCTAAATCACCTTTTATAGCTGGTTCCGTTATCTTACTTTTCATGATATACCTTATTGCAGAGGGTAAAAATAATAATTCTTTTAACAATCAAAATTCAAAAGTATCTTAATGAAAAGCCAGGCTGATGTTTTTATTAATAGAGAATTAAGTTGGATTGAATTCAATAAAAGAGTACTCCTAACTGGTATGGAAAAGGAGTACAAAATACTAGATAAAGTAAAATTTTTTTCAATTTTTAGTAATAATCTAGATGAATTTTTTATGGTAAGAGTAGCTTCATTAAAGGCTCAGGTTGAAGCAGGAATTACAAAAAAAAGTATTGATGGACTTTCACCAAAAGAGCAATTACAAAAAATAAACAAAGAGGTAAAAAAATTAACCACTCTTCAAGAAAACTATGTAAATAATGAATTAAATAATGAATTACAAGAAAAAGGTGTAATTTTAAAAAAATATAAGGACCTAAGTGAAAATCAAAGAAATTGGTGTAATAACTTCTTTACTTCATCTATTTTCCCTTTATTAACTCCATTAGTTGTTGATCCAGCACATCCATTCCCATTTATAAGTAATTTAAGTCTAAATTTAGCAGCTCTAATAAAGGATGGGGAAGATTCTAAAAATCAGTTTGTGAGAGTAAAGATACCCACAAAAAATATAAATCGATTTATACGAATTCCCAATGAAATTATTCATAATAGTGATGAAAGTTCTCACTTTTTCGTAAGTGTTGAAGATTTAATTGGAAATAATATAAATTCTTTATTTAACGGAATGGAATGTATAAATTACTCTTTCTTTAGAGTGACAAGAGATGCAGATTTAGAATTAAAAGAACTCGAAGCTGATGATCTTCTTTTAGCAGTTGAACAAAGTTTGCAAAAGAGAAGATTAGGTGGAGACGTAGTTAGATTAGAAGTTGAATCGGATATTCCAGAAAATATTCTAAAATTACTTATTGAAAGTATCTCAATACAAGAAGAATATATATACTTTTGTAAAAGTTTTTTAGGCCTTGACGATTTAAATCAGCTAACAAAAATTAATAGAGATGATTTAAAAGAGAATTTGCTAATTGGGAAAACTCACCCACAATTAAAAAATTTAGATTTGCCTTCAAACAAAAACATCAATTCTATTTTTAAGATACTTAAGAAAAATAATATTCTTCTGCATCATCCCTACGACTTATTTAAAACTTCAGTGGAAGAATTTATAAACAGAGCAGCTGATGATCCACTTGTAATGGCTATAAAAATTACTTTATATAGAGTTTCCAAGGATTCTCCTATCATCGCAGCTTTAATGAGAGCTGCAGAAAATGGGAAAGAAGTAATGACTCTTGTTGAATTAAAAGCAAGATTTGATGAAGACAACAATATTCAATGGGCAAAACAACTTGAACAAGCTGGAATTCATGTAGTCTATGGAATCATAGGATTTAAAACACATACAAAAATAGCTTTAATAGTTAGAAAAGAAAAAGGAAGATTAAGGAATTATTTCCATATTGGAACTGGAAATTATAACTCTAATACTTCAAGATTTTATACAGATTTAGGTTTCCTCTCAACAGATCCGGAAATTGCATCAGATTTACTAGAGTTATTTAATTACTTATCGGGTTTTTCTAAACAGAAAAGTTACCAAAAATTATTAGTTTCCCCATCATCGATGAGAGAAAAGTTTTTATTTCTCATACATAGAGAAATTAAGAATGCAAATGAAGGTAAAAAAGCTGAAATAATTGCAAAAATGAATTCTTTAGTAGACCCAGAAATCATTAAACTTCTTTATTTAGCTTCTAAATCAGGTGTAAAAATTAGTCTTATCGTAAGAGGAATTTGTTGCTTATATCCTCAAAGAAAAAATTTAAGTGAAAATATTAAAGTTAAAAGCATTATTGGGCATTTTCTAGAACACTCAAGAATTTTTTGGTTTTGTAATAACGATGATAATGAAGTTTTTATTGGGAGCGCAGATTGGATGAGAAGAAATCTTGATAGAAGAATAGAAGCTATTACTCCGATAGAGGATTATGAATTGAAATCTAAAATATACTCGCTTTTGCAAACCTACATAAAAGATGATTACTTTTCTTGGATCATGAAGGAAGATGGTTCTTATTCAAAATATGAATTAGATTCATCGAATAATCGATCGCAAATTGACCTAATAGAAAAATAAAATTAATATTGATTTTTACAACATTTAAAAAAAATACTTAATATTTTAAATTTTTTTAATTTTTACAAAATCCACTCATATCAAGGGATTTTAAGGAATGTGCATTAAAAAAGAAATTTTTGTCTTTAAAATTTCAACGTAAAAGTAGTTTTTATTTCAATTTCAGTGCTAGCTTTTTAAAAAATCCATTATTTAGGAGGCCAGGGTGATGGGGATCCCTCTGGAATCTGCGAAAAGTTCTTCAGATAATAATTCTGATGAGCCAAGATTACCAAACACTGCGGGTATTGCTCGTAAAACAAAATCCAATCTAACTTCAAAACAAGGCCAAAAAAAATCTGGAAGACTAGCTTCAGATTCTATCGGTCATTATTTAAGTAGTATTGGCAGAGTACCTCTACTGACTCCAGCAGAGGAAATAGAGTTAGCTCATCATGTGCAGAACATGAAGAAATTGTTGCAAATTCCTGAAACTGATAGAACGCAACGCAATCGTCATCAAATTAAAGTTGGAAAAAGGGCAAGGGATAGGATGATGGCAGCTAATCTAAGACTAGTAGTCTCAGTTGCAAAAAAATACCAGAATCAAGGTCTTGAATTATTAGACCTTGTACAAGAGGGGGCTATTGGCTTAGAAAGAGCTGTAGATAAATTTGATCCTGCCATGGGTTACAAATTCTCAACTTATGCTTATTGGTGGATTAGACAAGGGATGACACGTGCAATTGATAATAGCGCAAGAACAATCCGTTTACCTATTCACATAAGTGAAAAACTTTCTAAAATGAGAAGGGTATCTAGAGAATTGTCACACAAATTTGGCAGACAACCTACCAGATTAGAAATGGCAATTGAAATGGGAATTGATCAAAAAGATTTAGAAGATTTAATTTCTCAAAGTGCTCCATGTGCTTCTCTGGATGCACATGCAAGAGGAGAAGAAGACCGCAGCACTTTAGGTGAACTTATACCAGATCCAAATTGTGAAGAACCTATGGAGGGTATGGATAGAACTATCCAAAAAGAACATCTGGGTACTTGGCTTGCTCAATTGAATGAAAGGGAGCAAAAAATCATGAAGCTCAGATTTGGCCTTGATGGCGAAGAACCATTAACACTTGCAGAAATAGGAAGACAAATTAATGTTTCAAGAGAAAGAGTAAGGCAACTAGAAGCTAAAGCAATATTAAAACTTAGGGTAATGACAACTCATCAAAAAGCAGCTTAAACAAATTGATAAAATTTATTTTAATTTTATTATATTTATTTTTAATTTTTTTAATATCAATAATTTTTAAAAAATATAATGAAGATGGCAGAGAAATCGTCAGAAAAATAATACATATTGGAATAGGACCTTTAATACCAATTGCTCAATTTTTAAAAATTAATCAAAGCTCTGCTCTAATTTTTACAGGAATTGTTTCATTAATGGTTTTCATCAATTACACCTATAAATTATTTCCCACAATTGAGGATGTTGAAAGAAAGAGTTATGGAACATTATTTTATTGTCTAAGTTTATTTATTTTGATTTATCTTTTCTGGGATAGAGATCCATATGCATTAATTAGTGGATTTTTCATAATGGCTTTTGGTGATGGATTAGCTGGGTTAATAGGAAAAAGCTTTAACTCAAAAAGCTGGATTTTTTTTAAACAAAAAAAATCTTTATTTGGCACTACGACAATGTTTTTAACAAGCTTAATAGTAGTTTTCTCAATAGGATACAGCCAACAAAATAGTTTTAATTTAAATTATTTTACAATAGCTTTTTTTGCGACTTTGCTTGAACAATTTAGTGTTTTAGGAATAGATAATTTCATTGTTCCAATTTCTTCAGCATTATTTTTTAATTTTTTTATAACTAACTAAGTGAATTGTATAAAATAGCGAGTAATTCTTTTGTCGTTTCTATATCTATACATGCATCTGTAATGCTTCTGCCAAAGTCAAGATTCTCTGTTTTTTGAAGTTTTTGATTACCTTCCTTTAGATGACTTTCAAGCATCACGCCTAAAATATTTTTTTCACCATTACTAATTTGAGAAGCTACATTTTTTAACACTTGAGACTGTTTTCGGAAGTCTTTATTGGAGTTTCCATGACTACAATCAATCATCACTTTTTGGGGAAGATTACATTGCATCAATTCAGCTGAAATTCTTTTAACATGGCTACTTTCAAAATTTGGGCCTTTTGAACCGCCCCTTAAAACTATATGTCCATCTGGATTTCCTGTAGTGTTTACAATAGACGCCATTCCATTTTCATTTACACCTAAGAAATGATGCGATTTTGAAGCTGACTGCATTGCATTAATTGCAGTATTGAAAGAACCATCTGTTCCATTTTTAAAGCCTATAGGCATTGATAATCCTGATGCCATTTCTCTATGAGTTTGACTTTCAGTGGTCCGCGCACCTATAGCTGTCCAACTTATTAAATCAGCAATATATTGAGGAACAATTGGATCGAGTAATTCTGTAGCAGATGGTATGCCACGAGTGGCTAGATATGAAAGCAAACTTCTCGCCCTTCTCAAACCAGTATTAATATCATAAGAATCATCTAAATGAGGATCATTTATCAATCCCTTCCAACCAATAGTTGTTCTTGGCTTCTCAAAATATACTCTCATGAGTATTTCTAATTTATCTTTATAAATCTCTCGAAAGTTTTGAATATATTTTGAATATTACTTTGCCGCCTCTAGATCATGTATTGAACATGGACCAACAATAACTAAAAGCTTTTGATCATTGTGATGCAAAATATTTTGTATCGATCTTCTTGTTTTAGATACTGTATTAGCAGAGGCGTGATCTAAAGGTATATCATTATGTAATCTGCTTGGAGGTATTAATGGACGTGTTTCAACAACATGTAAATCTGATGTCTTTTCTAAAGCTGAATTATTTGATGATGTCGTCATTGATTAATTAAGAAATTTGAATATTTAAAAAAGCATTTATGAATACTCTCCTTTTCAATATTAAAAATAACAATAGATTAGGCATTAAACCTTACTAATGAAGAATTTGGAAACATTGCTAAAAGATTATGCAGATCATGTAGCTGAAAGAGCTACCAAAGGTATACCTCCTTTACCTTTAAATGCTGAGCAAACAAATTGTGTTACAAAATTATTGGAACAAGACAGTACTTACGATTCATCTTATTTACTTGATTTACTAATAAATAGAGTACCACCAGGAGTTGATGAGGCTGCTTATGTAAAAGCAAGCTGGCTTACAGCTATTGTTAATTCCGAAAAATATTGCAAATTAATTAATCCTGACAAAGCAATTGAAATACTAGGAACAATGATAGGCGGATATAATGTAAATTCTTTGGTTGAAATACTTAAAAAAGAAGATAGTTTACTGGCTAAAAAAGCGGCACAAGTTTTAAAAAATATTATTCTTGTTTATGACTCAGCTAATGAAATTTATGAATTATCTGAAAATAATATTTATGCAAAAGAGGTTGTGAATAGTTGGTCAAATGCAGAATGGTTCAAAAATAAAAAAGTTCTAGAGAAAGAGATTACTTGTTTAGTATTTAAAGTTGACGGTGAGACGAATACAGATGACTTATCTCCAGCTGTACATGCAACAACTCGCCCTGATATTCCGATGCATTCATTGGCTATGTTGGAATTTAAAAAACCAGATGGACTAAAGATTCTTGATAATTTAAAAAAACAAAAATTACCAATAGCCTACGTTGGAGATGTCGTTGGAACAGGGAGTTCTAGAAAATCTGCTATTAATTCACTCATTTGGCACATAGGCGAAGATATCCCTTTTGTTCCAAACAAAAAAACAGGTGGAATAATAATTGGTAGCAAAATAGCACCTATTTTCTTTAACACAGCACAAGATTCGGGAGCTTTACCTATAGAAGCTGATGTATCTCATATGAAAACAGGAGATGTTATTAAAATATATCCTTATGAAGGTATTATTAAAAAAATTGAAAAAGATTCAAATACTGAAGAATTAATAAGCAAATTCGACTTGTTTCCATCAACTCTTACTGATGAAATTCAAGCTGGCGGGAGAATTAATCTTATGATTGGAAGATCTCTTACAGACAAAATTAGAAACAAATTAGATTATCAACCAAGTGAAATATTTATCCGACCACAAAATCCAGCCGAAATTGATGCCGGCTTTACTCAAGCTCAAAAAATAGTAGGAAAAGCATGCGGTTTAAATGGGGTTAGGCCAGGAACGACCTGTGAGCCAATTATGACCACAGTAGGAAGTCAAGATACTACTGGGCCAATGACTAGAGATGAACTAAAAGAACTAGCTTGTTTAGGATTCACTGCAGATTTGGTGATGCAAAGTTTTTGTCATACAGCTGCATATCCTAAACCAGTAGATCTAGTTACCCATAAAGAATTACCTGATTTTATATCTCAAAGAGGTGGAGTAGCTCTTAAGCCTGGAGACGGTATAATTCATAGCTGGCTAAACAGAATGCTTCTCCCTGATACTGTTGGCACAGGTGGAGATAGTCATACAAGATTTCCTCTTGGCATTTCATTTCCTGGAGGCTCAGGCATTGTTGCCTTTGCCGCTGCAATAGGATCAATGCCATTAAATATGCCAGAATCAGTGCTGGTTAGATTTAAAGGACAATTATTACCAGGTATCACTCTTAGAGATTTAGTAAATGCAATCCCTCTCTTCGCAATTAAAAAAGGACTCTTAACTGTTGAGAAAGCAAATAAGAAAAATATATTTAACGGGAAAATCATGGAAATTGAGGGATTGCCAAACCTAAAACTTGAACAAGCTTTTGAACTGACTGATGCTACCGCAGAACGCTCATGCGCTGGTAGCACAATACTTTTATCCCAAGAAACTGTTCAAGAATACCTAAGAAGTAATATATGCCTGCTAGAAAAAATGATTGGAAGCAATTATCAAGACTCAAAATCAATTTCTAGAAGAATAAATGAAATGAAAAATTGGTTAAAAAAACCTGAACTAATTCAGCCAGACAAGAATGCCAAGTACGAAGAAATCATTGAAATTGATCTAGCAAAAGTAACAGAACCTATAGTTGCTTGCCCTAACGATCCCGATAATGTAAAAGAAATAACTGATGTAGCTAATACAAATATTGACGAGGTTTTTATAGGTTCTTGTATGACAAATATTGGTCACTACAGAGCGGCTGCAAAAGTTCTTGAAGGTGTACAAAATTTAAAAGCTAAATTATGGATATGTCCCCCAACGAAAATGGATGAGGAAACTCTTAAAGCTGAGGGTTACTACAAAATATTTGAAAATTGTGGAGCAAGATTAGAATTGCCAGGATGTTCGTTATGTATGGGAAATCAAGCCAGAGTAGATGAAGGATCTGTCGTTTTTTCAACTAGTACAAGAAATTTTGATAATAGACTAGGAAAAAATGCACAAGTATTTTTAGGAAGTGCAGAATTAGCAGCGGTTTGCGCATTGCTTGGAAAAATTCCTGAAGTAGAAGAATATCAGGATATTACTAAAAATAAAATTAATCCATATTCAGATGAACTTTATCGTTATCTTCAATTTGATGAAATACAAGATTTCAGCTTGTCAAAGTGATCATGGATTATGCCAAACCTTATAAAAGAAAATATTCAAAAAACTAGTAATAATTCTTCTCGTAGCATCAAAAAATTATTAAGGCAAAGATCTCTTGTCGTTGCAATTTCCCTTTTATTAACAGGTTTAGGAGCTTCAATTACAAGCATATTTTTCAAAACTGGAATCTACTTTATTAATAATTGGAGATTAGCACTTTTAGACCAATTCCCATCTATTACAGTATTACCAATTTTTGGAGCTATAGGAGGAGCAATTGCAGGTTATTTGATCAAAAACATAGCACCTGCTGCAAAAGGTTCAGGTGTGAGTCAAATCATGGGTTTTTTAAGACATAAAAAAGTTCCAATGAACTTAAAAGTAGGATTAATAAAACTTGCATCAGGAATTATCGCTATTGGTAGTGGGTTCCCTTTAGGTCCAGAGGGTCCATCTGTTCAAATGGGAGGATCAGTAGCTTGGCAAATGGCTAAGTGGCTTAAAGCTCCTACAGCCTTCAGAAGAGTAATAGTAGCAGCAGGTGGGGGTGCTGGAATAGCTGCAGTTTTTAGCGCTCCATTGGGCGGGTTTGTTTATGCAATAGAAGAGCTATTAAACTCTGCAAGACCAGTAATTTTGCTACTAGTATTAATTACAACTTTCATTGCAGATTCTTCTGCTGATATTATTCAAGCCTTAGGTTTAGATCCTAAAGCAGGAGGCTTTGATTTTAACCTAGGATTTTTGATTCAAAAAGAATATGATCCTTCTGTTTTTTTCTTACCTATAGATTTTATTTACCTAGTTTTACTTGGAATAATTGTTGGGATCTTTGCAGAATTATACAGCAGATATGTTTTGTTAATGCAAAATCTTGGTAAAAAGTGGTATAAAAATAAATTTGTTTTAAAAATGAGTATTTGTGGACTTATTTTGGGAAGTATATATTCTTTTTTACCCAGTACATTTCATAATTTAGATGAATTACAAAAAATAATAGCTGAGCAAAATACAAATATTGAAATTGCTTTGTTAGCAGTTTTAGTATTATTCATCACTACAGGGTTAGCTGCAGCATCTGGAGCTCCTGGAGGATTGTTCTATCCAATGCTTACTTTAGGAGGATCAATCGGACTAATAATGGGAAGCTGGGTAGAAATTGCAACAGGACATGCACCTAGTACATATATTTTTGCCGGAATGGGAGCTTTCGTAGCTGGATGTTCTCGAACACCAATAACAGCTATGTTTTTAGCTTTTGCCTTAACAAAAAATTTATTAATAATGAAACCTGTCTTAATCAGCTGCATTGCAAGTTTCTTAATAGCAAGAGCTTTTAATGAAGAATCAATTTATGAAAGACAAATACAAATAGAATTAGAAGACTAGGAAATAATTTTCAATCAAAAACAGCAGTTTTGCTGTTATAAACGAATACTTGATGATTTAGATGTAATCTAACCGCTCTTGCTAGAGCTATTCTTTCAATATCTCTCCCTTTTCTAATCAAATCATCTACTTCATCCCTATGGCTTACATTAACAGTGCATTGCTCTATTATAGGTCCCTCATCAAGATCTTCAGTAACATAGTGAGCCGTAGCACCGATTAATTTTACACCTCTCTTCCATGCTCGATGATATGGTTGTGCCCCCTTAAATGCAGGTAAGAAAGAATGATGAATATTTATTATTGAAGAAAACTTTTTTAAAAAAGAGTCACTTAAAATTTGCATATATTTGGCTAATACAACAAGATCAATTTCATATTCTTTTAGTAAATTGAAAAATTTATCTTCAACCTCAGATTTATCATTATTAAAAGTATCAATATAAACAAATTTTGCATCAAAGCCATTTGCTATATTTTCAAGATCAGGATGATTTGAAATTATTAAGGGCACTTTCATTTTGAGCTCACCATTTCTTACTCGCCAAAGTAAATCAATCAAACAATGATTTTGTTTACTCACGAAAATAGCAACATTAGGAATTTCATCAGAATAATTTACGTGAAATTTTCCATTTACTTCAACTGCAATTTTTTCAAATTCCTTATAAATTTCGTCTCTATTAAGAGATCCATTTTTACTATTCCACTCAATTCTACTGAGGAATAAACCTGCATCTTGATCTGTATGATGATCAGAATGTTTTATGTTGCCACCGTAATTTGAAATCCAACTTGTAAGTAAACTTACTAAGCCAGGACGATCAGGACAAACAATTTTGAATATAATTGAAGGATGTTCCAAAAAATTTTTAACTATTAAGTCAAATAAGCAAGTATATCTAATATATCAATGAAAACCTTAAAAGAAAATTTTCAAAAAGCTCACATAGTTATTATTGGATCGGGAATTATTGGAAAATTTAACGCCTTAGAATTATCAGAATTAGGTTTTCAGATAACAATAATAGATCCAGCTCAAATCCAAAATAGTAGCAATGCAGCCTTAGGATTACTAATGGGTAATATTTATCAAAAAAGGAGTGGTAGAAGTTGGTACCTGAGGAAACAAAGTATTGAATTATGGCCACAATGGATTACATTCCTTCAGAAATTTAATAATGAATTACATATCGAGAAGCCATTAATACAACTAACTACGAATGAAGAAAAATTTAAAAAATTAAGGAAATTTATTTATGAGAATAATGATCCAAGCTTACAAATTTTAGAAAGAGACTCAATATTTATAAATAATATAAATAAAGCCTTCCAAATAAAAAATATAAAAGGAATTGTTTCCTTCAAAGATGGAAGAATAAGTGCTATGAATTTACTTAAAACAATAGATAAATATCTTATACATAAAAAAATAAATTTTTTAGAAGAGAAAATAATAAAAATCAAAAAATCAAATAATCAATGGATTTCTACAACAAAAAATAATGTAAACATCAAATCAGACATGGTTATTTTGTGTAATTCTCTAAAAGCAGTTGATTTAATAGATAGCCTATATCACAACATCAAATTAAAACCTGTTTTAGGTCAAGCTATAGAACTTCATATAAATGATGCAGAAGTTGATTTATTGTCACTTCCAAAACAATTCAATATAGATGGTAAAAATATAATTCCAATTTCAAAAAATAAGCTAATTATTGGTTCAACTGACGAATATAGTACTATGCCAGAAGAAAATACATTCGCAAAACTCACAAATTTTCTCGATAAACAACCTAATTGGCTTGTTGAAGCAGAAATTTCTAAAAAATGGTACGGAATAAGGTCTAAGCCTGAGGGACAACCCTCACCGATAATGAAAAATCTAGAAAATGGACTATTAATATGTGCAGGTTTTTATAAAAATGGGATTTTACTCGCTCCTGCTTGTTCTAAATGGGTTGCTAATGAAATTAAAAATTACCTTTTCTAATCTTTTGTTTCAGTAAAGTCAGCATCAATTACATCATCTCCACCTTTTTCGTTTGAATTATTCTGATCTGGACCGCCTGATGAGTCAGGTGATGGTGGTTGATTACCGGGTTGCTGATAAACAGATGAACCAACAGAATAAAGTTCTTGCTGAAGTTCTTCAAGAAGTTTTTTCATTGATTCATAATCTTCTTTTGAAGTTGCCTCTTTTAAAGCCTTACTTTTTTCTTCAACTTTAGATTTTGCTGCAGCATCAATTTTATCTCCAAGTTCACCAAGTTGCTTTTCTGTCTGATATACCAGTGTTTCCGCTTGATTTTTTAAATCAATTTTTTCTCTTTTTTCTTTATCTGCTGATGCATTTGATTCAGCATCTTTTACCATCTTTTCAACTTCATTATCAGATAGAGTAGAGGCTCCAGTGATAGAAATACTTTGCTCTTTACCACTTCCTTTATCTTTTGCAGTAACACTAAGAATACCATTTGCATCGATATCAAATGTAACTTCAATTTGAGGAACACCTCTCGGTGCTGATGGTATACCATCCAATCTAAAAGTTCCTAAACTTTTGTTATCAGAAGCCATTTCTCTTTCACCCTGTAAAACATGAATTTCAACATTTGTTTGACCATCCACAGCAGTTGAATATGTTTCAGATTTCTTCGTGGGCACTGTAGTATTTCGATTTATCATTTTTGTCATTACTCCCCCCAAAGTTTCTACACCTAAAGAAAGTGGAGTAACATCAAGCAACAATATATCTTTAACCTCTCCTGCTAAAACTCCTCCCTGAATAGCAGCTCCAACAGCTACTACTTCATCAGGGTTAACAGTTTGATTTGGCTCTTTACCTATTATTTTTTTTACTAAATCTAAAATAGCGGGAATTCTAGATGACCCTCCCACCATAACAACTTCATCAATTTCACTAGTAGAAATTTTTGCATCACTTATAGCTCTTTCAACTGGAGTCTTGCACCTATCAATTAAAGAAGCGGCTAATTCTTCAAACTTTGCTCGAGTTAAGTTCAGGTCCAGATGTTTTGGCCCTTCAGGTGTTGCTGTAATAAAAGGTAAATTTATTTCACTTTGGGTAGCATTTGAAAGCTCGATTTTTGCTTTTTCTGCTGCTTCAGTCAGTCTTTGTAAAGCTTGCTTATCTTGTCTAAGGTCTATTCCCTCATTTGATTTAAAAGTACTAGCTAAATGATCTACGATACATCTATCAAAATCATCACCACCAAGATGGGTATCTCCTGATGTAGATAAAACTTCAGTTACTCCATCACCAGCTTCAATAACTGAGACATCAAATGTTCCTCCCCCTAAATCAAAAACAAGTATTTTTTCATTTTCTTTATCCAAACCATACGCTAGAGCTGCTGCAGTTGGCTCATTAACAATTCTGAGGACTTCTAAACCTGCAATCTTTCCTGCATCTTTTGTAGCCTGTCTTTGAGAGTCATTAAAATAAGCTGGAACTGTAATTACTGCCTGTGAAACTTTTTCACCAAGATATTTACCAGCATCATCTGCTAACTTTCTTAAAACTTGAGAACTGACCTCTTCAGGAGAAAACTGCTTATCTAAAATAGGACACTTTAATTTGACACTAGAACCTGATTTTTCAACAGAGTAACTTACTTCTTTCGATTCTTCATTAACTTCATCAACCCTTCTACCAACAAACCGCTTTGCAGAGTAAAAAGTATTTTCAGGATTCATAACAGCTTGTCTTTTTGCAATTTGTCCAACAAGCTGATCTTGATTTTTTGTATATGCAACAACTGATGGAGTAGTTCTGAAACCTTCAGCATTTGCTATTACAGTGGGTTTACCACCTTCCATTACAGCGACACAACTATTAGTTGTTCCTAAATCGATTCCTACAACCTTACCCATGGGTAAATTCTCATATTTGATATTCTCCATAATCGGTCATAGGCGTCATTATTGTTACTCAAAGACGGGGTGTGGTTCCCGAACAGATTGTAATTTCTTAAGAAAAAATTTCTAAACATGATTTCAAGTAATACATCTTTTATTGCATTAATCGGCAATCCAGTAAGCCATTCCTTATCACCGATTATGCAAAACGCTGCCCTTCAATATTTAGGTCTTGATTTGATTTATATCGCTATACCTTGCAAAAATGAAGATCTAGCACTACTTCTGAATTCTCTGAAAAAAGTTAATTGCAAAGGTTTAAATATTACGATTCCCCATAAAGAAAAAGTATTTCACCTCTGTAGTGAAATTTCCCCTATTGCAAGCAAATTGAAAGCAATTAATACTCTAAAATTAAATTCTGAAAAAGAATGGAGCGCAACAAATACAGATGTTGAAGGATTTATTTATCCATTAAAGACATTAAACTTAACAAAAAAGCAATCGATCGTTCTTGGCTCCGGTGGTGCAGCACGATCTGTAATTCAAGGTTTAATAAATTTAAATCTTTCCAGAATTTCAGTAGTCTCACGGAACAAATCATCACTAGATGAATTAATAAAAAATTTTGAAAATCAAATTGAACTTCGGGGTTTTTTGGATAATGATAATCAAACTCAAAATTTAATTGAAGAAGCAGATTTAGTTGTAAATACAACCCCAGTAGGAATGAAAACAGCTAAAGATAAAATGAATGTATTGCCATATGGGGAGTCTTTTTGGAGATCTCTTAACTCAAAAACAATTGTTTATGATTTAATCTACAATCCTGCTCCAACTCATCTATTGAAATTTAGCGCCAACAAAGGATGCATGACTATCGATGGTTTGCAAATGCTTGTAGCTCAGGGTTTGAAATCATTATCATTTTGGACAAATGGCTTAGAAGTACCTTTTCATGTTATGAATGACGCACTCAGAAATTATCTTTAAAAAAAATTGATGCTAATTTTCAAGGAACTGCACATCATGATGTATCGTTAAAGGTGAACAGACGCTCATTACATCTATTTGTGAGCCAAAGACCTTGTCTGAAACTATGAACGATCAACAATCTTATTACGAAACCATGTACATCCTCCGCCCAGATATTGCGGAAGATGAAGTAACAAATCACATTGATAAATACAATAAGCTTTTAAAAGAATTTGGCGGTACCATCCTCGATAGTCAAATGAGGGGTAAAAGAAGATTAGCCTATCAAATTGCGAAACATAGAGAAGGTATTTACGTACAACTAAGTCATCAAGGTGATGGGCAACATATTTTCAAGATTGAAAAAGCAATGAGACTTAGTGAAGACGTTATAAGGTACATGACCGTTAAACAAGAAGGACCTTTGCCAACTCCAAGATCTTCTAATAAAAGTTCTACTCAAGCAGATGATAAAGAGAATCAAGAAACTAAAGTTGAATCTAAGGAAAAAAAGATAGTAGTAAGCACAGATACTTCAACTTCGGAAAAAGATGGTACTTCAATCAAAGAAAATGCAGAATCTTAAATATTAATCTTTTGTTTTTGAATTTAACTCAGCCCATATTTTATTAGACATACCCCACATATAAATAAAACCCTCTGCCAAAGAATGATTAAAAACATCATCTTTGCTATAAGTTGCCAAATCTTCTCTGTAAAGTGAATTATTTTCCGACATCCTCCCAATTACTATTGCGTTCCCCTTATGAAGTCTAATCTTTACTCTTCCATTAACTGAAGTTTGAGTCGAAGAAATAAATGCCTCTAAACTCTCTTTAAGAGGTCCAAACCAAAAACCTTGATAGACTAATTGGCCCCATTTTTTTTCTACTATTCCTTTAAAGTCAACAACATCTGGATTTAATGTAATGCTCTCTAATTCTTTGTGAGCTTTAATTAAAAGTAAGAGTCCGGGTGTTTCATAAATCTCTCTACTTTTAATGCCTACTACTCGATCTTCAATCATGTCGATTCTTCCAAAACCATGCGCGCCTGAAAGATCATTTGCTTTTTGGATGATCTCTACTGGAGTTAACAATTCATCGTTAATTCCAATTGGAATCCCATGTTTAAAAATTATTTCTATATCTTGAGGAGAATCAGGTGAATCATCAATTGATGATGTTATAGCAAATATATCTTCTGGCGCCTCTTGCATTGGGTCTTCTAAAATCCCTGCTTCAATGCTCCTACCAAGTAAGTTAACGTCTATTGAATATGGTGATTTTTTTGATACTGGTGCAGGAATACCAAATTTTTCTCCGTATTCAATTGCCTCTTCCCTACTCATATTCCACTCCCTTGCAGGAGTTATTATTTTCAAATCAGGTCCTAAAGCATTAATTGCTAAATCAAATCGAACTTGATCATTGCCTTTACCAGTGCATCCATGAGCTACTGCATCAGCATTAATCTCTCGAGCAATATTTACGAGATTTTCAGCAATTAAAGGCCTTGCAAGAGCTGTAGATAAAGGATATTTATCTAAATATAATGCGTTTGCTCTAATAGCTGGAAAAGCGAATCTTTCAACAAAACTATTAACTAAATTACCAACAATTGATTGAGATGCCCCAGAATTTAAAGCTTTTTGTCTTATAAATTCTAAATCCTCTCCTTGTCCAAGATCTGCTACAAAAGTAACCACTTCTGAAATTCCATATTCATTCTTTAAATATGGAATACAAACGCTAGTATCTACCCCGCCTGAATATGCTAGTACAACTTTTTTAAACTGCTGCATCTAAATTTGCTCCATAAATTTTAATTTTTGACGTAATTAAGAATTTGAAAACTTTTTAAAAACTAATATTATTGTAACTAAAAGAGCTGGCCCAAAAACTAGTAACAAGAGAAGAAAATTATTAATTATTAAAACATTAGGATTTAAATATCCAATAAGTTTTAATAATCCAGACAGCAACAGTGAAGTTAACCAGATAAAAAAGTATTTTAAATTTGCTTTATCAAACAAAGTTTTTCGTATGCATCATTATGTATTATCTTATATATAGAACATAACCTTTAATGGACTCAAATAAACTAAAAATTAGATTAGACGATATTTCTGAAGTCAACCCTGCTTTAACTTGCTACCACAGAGATGATCCAGCTCCTGTTTTGCCATTAAGAGATGAACCTGATCTCCTATCTTGGCTTGAAAATACAGGTAGACTTGTCGCAGAAAAAGAAGGAGATTCACAAGAAATAAGTACTATAGAAGAAGAAGAACTCTCAGCACTAATGGGAGAAAAGGAAGATTATAAGACTGAAGAAGACTCTTCAGAAGATGATTGGGAAGATTAAAAAATTCAACTTTAAATCGTTATTAATATTAAATACTTTAGCTTTAATAATAACCTCATACTTTTTTAATAATTTTATTCTTATAGGAGTTTTCGCATTATTTTTTTTTGTTTCTTTATTAACTACAAAGAATGGTTTAAAAATAATCAAAAAATTAAATTTACTTCAAAATATTAGAACTGAAGGTCCAACTAATCACTATAAAAAAAGTGAGACCCCAACAATGGGTGGGATTTTTATGATAGTCCCTTTTTTAATTTTTCTTTTGATAATTACTATAAATTTAAGTTCTACAAAATTATTTCTTTTATTTCTTACTATATCTGGTTTCTTTTTTACAGGTTTTTTAGATGATTATTTAAGTATTAAAAACAAAGAAAATACAGGTTTAAAAACAAAAGAAAAATTTGTTCTACAAAGCATCATATCAATAATTTTTATATTGTTTGCCTATGAAAAAAATTTAATCAGTCCATTAATAACAGTATCTGAATCCTGGGGAATAAATATGAATATTTTCATATTGCCAATTTCATTTTTAGTACTGGTTGGAATAAGTAATTCAGTAAATTTGACTGATGGACTAGACGGATTAGCAGCTGGGTGCAGTGGGATTGTCTTTTATGGATTAGGAACAGAAATATTAATGAAAGAACAGCAAGAACTTTTTATTTTTAGCATCTTGTGTTTTTCGATGTCCGGCATATGTCTAGGATTTCTCAAGTATAATAATTATCCTGCAAAAATATTTATGGGTGACACAGGATCTCTAAGTATTGGAGCAATTATGGGTTCTATAGCGTTATTAACCAATAGCGTTTTTACCTTATCTATTTTCTCAGGAATATTTATTATTGAATCATTATCAGTAATGATTCAAGTAGGGTTTTTTAAAATTACAAAAAAATTATTTCATAGAGGTAAACGCATATTTTTAATGGCTCCACTACACCACCATTTTGAACTTAAAGGAGTTAAAGAACAAAAAATAGTTGAAAATTTTTGGAAAATCAACATTTTACTTGTAATTTTAGGTATAGTTTTAAAAATCAATCTTTGAAAAATATGTTATGAATTTTTTTACATGGAAAGATAATGGATTAACAAGTGACTGCTCAAGTCTTGATGCAATGGCATCAAGGTTTGAAGAAACGGCTAACTTGATGAAAAAACTATCTAAGAAAGGCTTCAAACTAAAGAAAACTCAAAATAATCAACTAATTCTTCACCCTGATCCTGAAGTATTTGATCAATGGGGTTTTGTAAGTGAGGAAGTCCCTTTTAAACAACTTTGCTTAATGTCCGATGAAGAATAACTATTTGAACTTAAGATTTCTTTGGTAAGTATTGATAAATAATTACGTACATGCGTGTTCCAACTAAAGTGCCTATTAACCCCCTCAATTCCATTTCTACTCCATAATTTCCACTGATTATTATTTGAAATTCCTTTTTCAAGAATAACTTTCAACTCATTAATATTAGTAACATCTACTAAAAGTCCATTTTCACATTTTGAGCGGATTTCTTTTGGACCTCCATCATTTGTTGATATTATTGGCAATCCACATGAAGAAGCTTCAAGCAGGGTTAAACCAAAAGGCTCAGTTAAAGCGGGATTTACAAATACACCTCCTCTACTAGCAGCCCACCTGTACAAAGCAGGAATCTGACTTGGAAGATGTTTTTTTGGGTAAGCTACCTTCCCATACAAATTATATTTATCAATCATTTCAAAGATATTATGAAATACATCTTTTTGTTGAGGGTCAAGTTTAGAAGTATTATCTCGACAACCCAAAATTAAAATCAAATTAGTCTTTCTTTTTAATTTTTCAGATCTTCCATATGCCTCAATCAGCGAGGGAATATTTTTTCTTCTTACAGCTCTAGAAATAGCCAAAAATGGAGGTTTAGAAGAATCCTTTAAAAAAGGTTTCATCATGTTATCAATTTCAGCTGTCTCGGTTGTGGAATGAATATGATGAAATTTATTATGATCAACACCTGGAGGAATAACTTTAGCTTTGTGAGGTGAAAAAGAAGAATATTGGGAATATTGATACAATGACTCTTGTTTAGTGCTAGTAACAACAATATCTGCAGACTTCAATACTTTTTCTTCTGCCTCAATTCTTTTACTTATAGAATAAAGCTTTTCTATTTGATTAGTTTTTAAACCAATATCAAGCAATTTCCTTTTTTTCTCTCTTCCTAAAGAATGACCAGTAAAAATAAGAGGAACATTTAAGGATTTACTTAGTTTAACTCCTACATATCCAGCATCTGCATAATGTGCATGAATGAAATTAGGCTTTTTATTTTTTTTATAGTAAGAAATTAGTCTTTCAGTTAGATGATCTAAATAAGGCCAAAGCAATTCCTTTCTTAAATATTTATTAGGTCCAAATTTAAATCTTAAAATTCTTACTCCAGGTTCTATAAATTCTTCTTCTTGAGAATATTCATCGTCCACTTTAGGGTCTTTTATAAAACGAGTAACTAAATCCACTTGATCAACTTCTGAAGTATTAGCCAAGCTTTTAATTAACTCTAAAACGTATTGTGTTTGCCCTCCTGTATCTGCATCCCTACCTAGCTCAAGATTTTTAGAACGTATAAGACCATGTAAATGTAAATGTAAAAATTTCAACCTCATTCAGCAAATCCTCCGATCAACGGCCTTTAATACTAATAAGCTGAATTTTCTAAGGAAATATTAAGAAAGCATTATGATTTAAAAATTTTTTATATAAAAAATTTCAAAAAAACAGTTGTAGAGTAGTTTTATGCCCCTTTTAAGCAAGAATTTCGTATTACTAAAATAATTAAAATAA
>CACNAI010000014.1 GCA_902618335.1 uncultured Prochlorococcus sp.
TTTTCATCTAGAGTAATACCATTAAGAGCCTTAGCTCCTGCTTCTACAGATGGTTTTAGAAATTCACCTGAAAGATTTTGAAGTGCAGCAGCCTTAACATTACCTTTAATATAAGACTGGTTAACATAACCAATTGCACCTGGAGTGTTTTGAATAACACCTGCAACACCAGAATTACCCTTTGCTCCAACACCTGCTGGCCACTTAACTGATTTACCAGTGCCTAAAGTCCATGTTGGTGAAAATGCTTCCATAGAGTTTGTAAAGGCTTTAGTTGTACCTGATCCATCAGAACGATGCGCCCAAGTTAACTTACCTGATTTACAACCTAATTCTTTCCAGTTTTTAACCATACCCATAGCAACCCTTACTGCTTGCTCTTGAGTAAGTTTCAAATTGCAGTCGTAATTATAACCAAATGCAATAGTGCCTCCAACCATAGGTATCTGTACTAATCCTCTGGTAACCTTTGCTATATCTTTATCTTTCATTGGATCATCTGATGCACCAAAGTTAACAGTTTGATCAATGAATGCTTTTCTTCCAGAACCAGAACCAACAGCTTGGTAATTAACTCTTGGGCCCCCTGAAGAGGCTAAATCTTTGAACCAACGAGTATAAATTTTGGCAGGAAATGATGCTCCAGCACCACTTAATCTTGTTCGAGCAGAAACACTAGTGCCAGGAACACTTGTACCAGCAGCAATGGCTACTGCAGAAGTGAAAACCAAAGCTTTCTTAGCTATGTTCATGGATGTCATGATTAAATTGAAGACTACATATATATAGCATTGAATTCATACTCAAGTACTTTTAAATTTAAAGTTTATCTTTTAATTAATTAGTTCTTAACCCTCTCTTAAACTAAAACTTGATTAGAGCTTTTTTGTTTGGTTTTAAAAATATATAAAAATAAATATGTGTTAATTTTTAACTTTTGTACGAGAAAATTAAAAACATTTTTTATTTATTTTAAGAGGAGTTTAAATTTACTTTAAATTTTGTTTTTGGACTTTATTTCTTACCCGTTTCTTAACCTTTATTCGTTGTATTAATTATGGATACTTATCCATTTTCTAAGTGTTGAGGTTTATGAAACTTTTTCAAAAATTAATTGCTGCTCCCGCCGTTATTTCAATGGCTTCGGGTTTTGCAGTAAATGCTGCTGAGATCAATTCAACAGATCTTAGTGATTATTCTAGATCTAATAATTTAGTATCTATAGATGATTTCAAATCAGATACTTTATTCCCTGGAGATTGGGCTTACGATTCATTAAAAGACTTAACAAATAGTCCTAAATTTAATGGTAATTCCATTACTCGTTTAGATGCTGCTGCTGAATTAAACAGATTAATTGCAGGTGGTGAAGGCTTAATGAATGGAGCTGCAATTAATAGACTAAGTGATGAGCTTGGTTCTGAGTTAGCAATTATGAAAGGAAGAGTGGATGGCCTTGAAGCTCGAGTAAATACTATTGAAGCTGGAAGCTTCTCTGAAACAACAACTGCTTCTTTCTCAGTTGACTTCGGCATCGGTGCTGTAGACGGTACTGGTATTAGTACTGGTGTTACTGATGGTCAAGAAGCTCTTGAAGCTGGTTACGGTTTCCAGATGGATCTAAAAACGAGTTTTACTGGTGATGATGCACTAAAGGTAGCCCTTAAAGCTGGTAACGGTGGCGGAGCTCTCGGAGAAATAGACTTGAACGGTTCACGTACAGCAGGTGAGGTCGACGTACTATCTGTTGATGGTGTTTCTTATACATTCCCTGTAGGTGACTTAACAGTAATGGTTGGCGACAACACAGACGGAAGTAAATTATTCGACATCGCCTGCGTATACTCAGGAGGAGCAAAGGCAATTGATGATTGTGGTACTGATAAATCAGACTTCTCAGGTGGAGATACTATGCTCGCAGTCAGTTATGACTTCGATAACGGATTCACATTTTCTGCAGGTTATGAAGGTGCCGGAGCTTCAACAAATGGTTTATTGACTGATGAAGGTTTGGATGCCTACGGTTTTAACGCTATGTATACAGGGGATAACTACGGTGTATCTCTTATGTATGCAACTGTAGAAGCGACTACTACATCTGATGATAACTTCACAGGACTTAATGCTTACTGGGCTCCAGAAGGTTTCCCTTCAATAAGTATTGGTTATGAGTGGGGCGTAGATGGTTCTGAGGTTGCTGCAGAAGACGGACTAACAAGTTACTTTGTTGGTATTTCGTCTGATGCTGGCCCAGGAACATTAGGTGCTGCTTTAGGTACCAAAACTCCTACTACTGAAGACGGTGTTGAACAGCTACACTATGAAGTATTCTACGAATACCCAGTAAACGATGGAATGACAATTACTCCAGTAGTTTTCCACCAAGAAAACTCAGCAGCTGGAACTCCAGATCTAACTGGTATCTTAGTTAAGACTTCATTCAGCTTCTAAATTAATTTTTAATTTAGAAAATCTTACATACATTAAAAGACCTGCAAATAGCAGGTCTTTTTTTTAGCCTAAAGTTTTAAGAACTTAAATTGTTCTTAATCAATTAATTTTTATTTCTTAACTTTTTAGAGGGAATATAAGTAGGTGTTTCCTTACGCAAAAATGAAAAAAACATTAGCTGCTGCAAGTTTTTCAGCATTGCTTGCAATTGTCGCATCCTCTACAAGTAGCGGATTCGCAAATTGGAATACAAAATACTGGGCCAATGAAAAAAACTTCAACAGAATTTCTTCTTTCAATGTAAGTGATAATTTACCAGAGGGATCAAAATCTACAACCAAAACGTCTTCAGAGGTAATTACAGCATCAGAAGATGGAAAGACATTGATGTATACAGATAGCGATCTAGGAGTAGTAGGTTTAGTTGATATCTCAGACCCTGCAAAACCTAAAGCATTGGGAGTTGTTGAACTTGAAGCAGAACCAACTGGAATTGCAGCACTTGGAAACAATGCTTATATAGGTTCCAATACATCTGAAAGTTATACGAATCCTTCGGGAGCATTAGTTCAATATAATTTAGAAACAAGAAAAGCATTAAAAGAATGTGATTTAGGTGGGCAGCCTGATAGCGTTTTTGTTTCACCAGACGGGACATTTCTAGCTGTCGCCATAGAGAATGAGAGAGATGAAGAATATAAAAATGGATTTATCCCTCAATTAGATGAGGAAGGTAAACAAATTAATCCTCCAGGTTATGTTTCTCTTTTGAAGTTAAACAAAAAAGGGAGAATACAATGCAATTCAATAAAAAAAGTTGATTTAACAGGATTATCTGAAATAGCTCCTAGCGATCCTGAACCAGAATTCGTTGCTATTAATGATCTTGGTGAAACAGTTGTCTCTCTTCAAGAAAACAACCATCTTGCAGTAATTGATAAAGATGGAAATGTAATATCACATTTCTCTGCAGGGATTGTAAAACAAATGGCAGGAATGGATACAAAGAAAGATGGTGCACATAAATTTAAAAGCAAATTAAAGAATGTAAGAAGAGAACCCGATGGTCTTACTTGGATTGATAATGATCATTTTGCAACAGCAAATGAAGGCGATTACAAGCATATTGATCCAAATCAGGCAAAAAGAGGTGGTTCAAGATCCTGGACTATTTTTAAAAAAGATGGAACAGTAGTTTATGAAGATGCAAATAGATTAGAAAGAGCAATTGCACAAATAGGTCATTTCCAAGATGGAAGAGCAGGTAAGAAGGGAGTAGAACCTGAGTCAGTTACATATTCAAAAATTAATGGAACGCCCTATTTATTTGTTGGTGCTGAAAGAGCTGGGATAGTAGCTGTTTACGATATCACAGAATTAAATCAACCTTTGCTTACTCAATTACTTCCATCAGGCATTGGACCAGAGGGATTTGTCGCGATTCCAGAGAGGGGATTAATTGCCTCAGCAAATGAAAAAGACTACAACAAAAAAGAACCTGGTTTATCTTCTCACGTTACTATTTATCAACTACAAGATGCTCCTGCTTCATACCCACATTTAACAAACGAAAATGGCCTTGAATTTGTATCTTGGGGTGCGATAAGCGGAATGGTTGCTGGAGATGACGGTAAAATTTATGCTGTAAATGATGGAACTTTCAAAACTCAGCCAAGAATTTACGTTATTGATCCTTCATCGTCGCCAGCACTATTAGAAAGAGCTATAGATATAAAGCTAGATGGTAAGACTGCATTATTTATGGATCAAGAGGGTATTACTACTGATGGTAATGGTGGATTCTACATTTCTACTGAAGGAATTAAGAAAAAGCTAGATGAACATCCTCCTGCTATATACCATGTAAGTTCAGATGGTGAAATTTTAGAAAAAATAACTCCACCTCCTTCATATCTTAATTATGCTAAAAACCCTGGGTTTGAGGGTATAACAAGAAATGGGGATATTCTTTATATTGCCCAACAGAAGCCTTGGGGTGATGATACTTTCAATACTACTAAGATCCTTTCCTATAATTTAAAAACTAAAAAGTGGGGGGCCGTAAATTATCAATTAGATAGGATCAAAAAAGGTGGAGTTGGCATTTCAGAATTGACTTACCATGACGGGGCACTTTATGTAATTGAAAGAGATAGTTTCTATGGAAAGAAAGCAAAATTGAAAGCTATATATAAAATAGATTTAGATGGTGTCATTTTCGAAGGTCTTCAAACTAATATTCCTCCAAGACTTTATCCCTTAGTTGGAAAAGAGTTAGTTACTGATCTAAAACCAGTAATGAAATCTACGGGTGGGTTTATCCTTGAAAAGGTTGAAGGTTTAGCAATAACAAACGACGGGCAAGCATGGATTTCAACTGACAACGACGGGACTGGAAAGAAATCAACTGGTGAAACTCTTTTCCTAAATATTGGAAAAATCTAGCAAAAACTACTAATTAAAGTCACCTTTTATATAAGGTGGCTTTTTTTTCAGTGCTTATAATTAAAAAAATCAAGTTATGAAATATCTTCTATTTATTCTTTTTTTCATCGCACCAGTTAAAGCTGAAACAAAATACTATTGGCAAGGTGTTAGGCATTATTTAAATCGCCCTAAACTAATGATTGAAGCATGCAAAGATATGAAAGAAGAAAATGACATTGGGACATCTGCTTTTGAGAGTATGTATATGCCAACATTACCCGATAGGCTTTGGTTAGCTATTGGGAAAAGAGATTCTTATTGGGCAGATGACTCCAAAGAAGGAAGCATTCTTTTTACAAGAGAAGGGGTTTTGAATTTAAAAAAATTTATTGCAGAAAAATCATGCCCTAATATTTTTTAAATTTTCCCTATAAATCAGTATTAAGAAACGGAAAGATAATTTCAATAATCGCTCCACCATCCTTATGATTAAAAGCCTTTATAAAACCTTTATTATTATTAATTATTTTTTTTGTAATTGAAAGACCTAAACCACTACCACTTTTCTTATATTTATTCCTTGATGGATCTCCACGATAAAAACGAGAAAAAATATCATTAAATTCATTTTCCTCTAATCCAATACCTTTATCTCTAACTCTTATAACAACAGAACTATCTCTCTTAAAAATTTCAATTTGTATTTCCTCATTATTTGGGGAGAAACGTATAGAATTATCCAAAATATTTATAAACGCTCTCTTCAAATTTTCAATATCACCAGAAATATAATATTTTGTTGGTATAAATAAATTTATTTTTATATCTTTTTTTTCTGCAAGCGGTTTTAATGTTTGCCAAGATTCCATAACCAAATCTGAAATAGATATTTTTTTGTTTTTATTAAAAGATTCGCTACTTTCTAACTTAGAAAGCTCTAAAGTCTCTTCGGCCATTTTTCTCAATCTCTTTGACTCTTTCTTAAGCCTTTTAACAAGATACCTATCCTTTTTTGATATTACTCCTTCCAGTCTTTCCCCAATTAAGATAAGAGATGTAAGAGGGGTTTTCAGTTCATGAGACACATCATTAATTAATTGATTTTGTCGTTTTTTTATGGATTCAATTGATAATTTACTTTCCAATAATATTAAATAATTCTTTTTACTTCCTCTAATAATATTTGCCCAAATAGGTTCTCCTGCAATGGTGAAGTCAAGGCTGATTGGAAAATCTTTTTTTCTTGAGTAAATAATTTTATTTCTCAGTAATTCAAGCTCATTAATATCATTAATTGCTTTTCCAATGACATCTTTATATTTAATGAACCTAATGAGAGATAAAGCCTTTTTATTAATAAATTTTATTGTTAGATCTGATGATAAGATTATCCATCCTTGTGATGAATAATCCAACCAAGACAACATTTCTTGAGGTCTAATTTTGTCAAATGGGAAATCAAAAATTTGTTGGTTCCTATTTTTAGTTAATTCAATATTTTTATTTTTTTTTGAAAACCCTTTAACCTTATTTTTCCATTTCTTATAAAAGAAAATTAAAACCTCTTGTAGTGTTTTCATTTTCATCCAAACTTATATCCAAAACCTCTTACAGTTTTCAGAAGTTTTGGCGCTGAGGGATCTTCTTCTAATTTTTCTCTAAGCCATCTAACATGAACATCTACTGTTTTAGTATCACCAATAAAGTCAATTTCCCATATTTTTTCAAGAATTAAATCCCTTGACCATACCCTTTTTGGAGTTTTCATAAATAACTCTAATAATTTAAATTCTTTTGGAGATAAAGTTATTTCCCTATCAAAAGAAGTTACTCTGCATTCTTCTAAAAACATTTTTATATGATTAAACTCGATGATAGTTTGTGTTTTGTCAAAATATTTCTTATTACGTTTGGATCTTCTTATTAATGCTCTTGATCTGGCAATTAATTCATTTAAACCAAAAGGTTTTGTTAAATAATCATCTGCACCAACCTCTAAACCAAGAACCCGGTCTGATTCATTATCTTTAGCACTCAAAATTAATATAGGTGTATAATTTTCTTCATTTCTTATTTTTCTGCATAACTCTAATCCATTAAGCCCTGGCAACATTAAATCGAGAATTATTAGGTCAACATCATTTTTAGAATCATTAGTAATAAAATCTAATGCAGTTAAACCATCTTTGAAACTTAATACTCTAAAACCTTCGCTAGTCAATGTCTCACTGACTGTCAACCTAATACTCTTGTCATCCTCTACAAGAAGAATCCTTGAGTCTTGCAAACTTTTATGATCTTTAATAGCCATTTGAAAACCCAACAAATTAATTTTATATAATCAAATTTATTTGATGTAATTATTTCATATTTGCTTTACATTCAATACTTCTTATTTATTTGATCTTATTTGCTTTTTAATTTGTCCTTAAACCTGTTTATTTAATTTAATTTGTCCTTAAACCTGTTTATTTAATATAAAAATGCTTCTTTAATTTTCCTTACACAAACATTTTAAAGAAGCAAACTTTTCATCTAATCCCAACCTTTTTCTGCATTTTGAAGAATCCATTGTGCAAGAACCTTATCCTCTCCATCCTTCAATTTATTTTTATAACCTTTCATAAAACCAATCCCTTCATTGGCAATAATTGTTATTGAATTTACATCTGCTATTCCTCTTTTTTCAAGGTCGGAAAGTTTTAATGATTTGGATCCTTTAAGAACGACTGATCCACCTCTTACATGGCAGCCTGCACAAACATTTCTAAAAATTGTTTCTCCATCTCTAATATCAGAAGCCATTAGATATCTATTTTGCAAAGAGGTTTGAAAAATTATTATTAAAGTTATTACAGGAATTACGAATAGAAATTTAAATATTTTCATTTAATTTATTCCACCCAAAATCAATTTAGCAATTAATTCTCAATCTAGATCTTTTACTTTAACAGCTCAACTGCCACAACAAGATTACCTAATAATCCGTTCAAAATATTTAGCTGTTCTTTACTACCAAATGCTATTAATACCTGACCTGGTTGAAGTATGAAATTACCTCCAGGATTAGTAAACAACTTTTCATTTTCTTTAATAGCTAATATTTTAGCCCCACTCTTTTTCCCTATTCCGAGTTCAGAAAGGGATCTTTTCTCTGCTGTTTCAAAAAGACTAATATCATTACTTAATTCAAATTCTTCAATCTCACATTCGCTTCCTGCAAGCAGATCAAGAAAGTCGATAGCGATTGGTCTTAAGGCCATTGATGCCATTGCTCTTCCTGCAGCTATATAAGGGCTTACAACTATACTTGCCCCTGCTAATCTCAACTTACTTGCGGCTTCTTCAGTTCCAGCTCTTGCAATTACTCTTATGGAGCTTCTTATCCCTTTAGCGCTTAAAACGACATATAAATTAGCAGCATCATTTGGTAAAGTAACAACCAAACTTTTACATTTTTCTAATCCTGCAAGTTTTAAAGTCTCATCAAGAGTGGCATCAGCGCAAAGGACTTCTAAACCATTTTCTTCAGCAATCTTTTTTCTATCTTCATCACTCTCAACAACAATAATTGGGATATTTTGTGTTTTTATCTGGTTAGATATTTCCTGACCAACCCTCCCATATCCGCACAAAATTACATGATTTTCCATTTTTCTAAGAATTCTTTTAAAACGTAATTCGTTTACTCTTTGAAAATAGCCGGATTCGAATAATCTAACAGCTTTTTGAAAAGTAAATTGAATAAATATCAATCCGCCAACGATTACTAAAACAGTTACGATCCTGCCTTCAGGACTTAAAGGTTGAACTTCTCCAAAACCAATAGTGGTTATTGTGATCAGAACCATCCATAAGCAATCACTCCATTCCCATCCCTCTGTTATTCGATAGCCAATTGCACCTAAAAAAAACAGAAAGAATAAAGAATAAATAAGACCAAACCAAGGCCTTAAATAGTCTTTAATAAAATAGAATTCAAATAATCGAAGCTTCATATCCCTTATTATCGTTAACTATTCAAAAATTTCAAAAAAATTTTCTATTATGTTCCTAAAACTATTTATTTTTTTAAGTGAAATATATATTAAGCAGGATAATAATATTTATTTTCGTAGCTGTATGCATTAAACAAATGATCACTGTTTCAGGCTTACTTTGACTATTTTATTTTCTTCAACAAATCTATATTCTCAATTATTTTTCATAGATTCATTTGTCTTAAACCTAAGTTTTTCATAATCCTCTTGTTTCTTTTCAACTGATTCAGTTAAAAAGTCAGATACATTATTTAGCCAATCAGCAATAGTTAGTCTCAAGTTTGGTTGTGAATATACTAGTGCAACAATAATTCCAACTAAGATTATCTTTACCATGACAATTCAAATATTCTTATGAATTAAAGCACATCTACTGAAGAAAACATCTCTAAAAAAATATCTTTTAAAAATTTAATTTGTGTAGCCAAACACTAAACTTATCATTTGGAATTTCGCAAAGTATTTATTTTCAATTATCCCTTTACTGATTCAACTAAAAAGTCAGAAGCTGTACTTAACCAATCAGCAACTGTTAATCGAAGATCAGGTTGAGAATATACAAGCGCAACAATAATTCCAATTAAGATTATTTTTACCATGGCAATTCAAATATTTCATTGAATTAAAGCACAACTATTTAGTAAAAAGAACCTCAAATTTATAAAAAGCTTAATTAAATTTTTTCTAATTGATCAAACAAGTATTCCACTCTTCTTAGATTTACTCCTAAATCAGATTGGCCTAGTCTTGCTGCAGATCTTATCTGAATAATTCCTTTTGATCTATCTACATAACTTCTTACATCAAGCTTTAAAATTTCGAGGTCATCTGGAAATCTAAAAATTAAGCTTCTACAAACCCCTCTCCAATAATTTCTACCACTTTCAATAACTTCTGTGCGAGGCAAACCTTCTGCCAGAGAAACAAGTTGAATAAACTTTTGATCAACATTTATTAGTTTCTTTTCTATTAAGACACTATTTAATGGATTAGTTATTGGAGTAAGACCTTGAATGGAGGAAACCATATTTTTAAGAAAGATATAGATGTTCTAACCGATTTCATACACAAAGTGAGAGAAAAAAAGTAAAGAATTTTTCCTATAAATTTGATCTCTTTATAAAGATTCATTATTTTGCGATCAAAATTCTAAAATTTAAGATTTTTAATTGTTTTTTTTGATAGAGATGGTTGCCTATCTTTTTTACTAGTTAGTTCCCTAAGCCATAAAAAAACTCCTATAAACAAAAAAAATTCAACAATAATTCCAATCTTTACTAAACTCATTTTTTATCCTCTTTTCTTGTTGGTGCCCTCAATGTATGGCACAAGGATATTTAATAACCATTTTTTAAAATAACTTAGCGTTTTCATAATCTATTTACTTGCCTTTTCTCCACATACTCCTCCCTTTAATAAGATCCTCTATATTTGGCCAAGCTGCTATTAATTCTTTAAGTGCCTTTCTATTAGGAGTATAAAAAACACAAGACAATGCACTTATTACATAAAGTATGAACCATAACTTACTTTCTGAATAAGCTAAAAACAAAGAGAAAAGAAAACTTCCAATAAAGAAAAAGAAAAATATCCTATTTACTATTTCTAATGGAGTTCTTTTAAGTCTGTAAAATTTAGTCTTTTTTTTGTCTGGTTGAATATCTTTTTGAAATTTACTTTCGTATGAATTAATTATTTCTTCTTCAAGAACTTTTTCGTACTCTAAATTATAAATTGGATCACTGTTCTCCTTTTTATTTTTCATTATTATTTTTACAGTACAAATATGGTAACTAATTTAAGGTGTTTTAAAAAGTATCAAATTTTATCTGTTAACTTGAGCTAAACGAACAGATCATGGTTTTGAAAATACTTCAAGATTATCTTATTTATAAAAGATAGATTACTTAAGACATTCTTTTTTATTTTTCCTAATCTTTGGCTCATTTAAAATAATTACCTCTATAAACTTCTTAGCATTCATTAATTCGGGAGGCAATATTTAATTCCGGAGTTAATATAGTTTAGAGATTTAAATATTAATTATATATGCAAAGATATTTGATTTCCTACGAATTTACTGATGGTGAGGATCAAGAAGAAGGTGCCGAAATGCTAATTAATTGGTACGAATCAGGCGGTCCTCAAAATAGACCAGAAAACTATGAGGTTCATTCTTGGATTTTTATGGTTCAAAATGGGATAGGACATTCTGTAGTGAGTGCAGATTCTCTTGAGACAATTTGGAAGCAATGGCATCCTTGGAGAAGGTTAATGGATATAAGTATTCAGCCGTGTATGGATCTTGATGAGACAGTCGGATTATTCAAAAAACAAAAAATGAATACACGAATTGTCTAAAAGTATTTATAAAACCTAAATATAAATTTCTTTTTAGTAGCCACTAATACTACATACTTATTTCTCTACGTTAAAAAGGATAAGATTGATTTTCCATAATGAATGATTCTTATCACATTTACTTCAAAGGAGAAATTCTTTTCAAGAATTTAAGTAAAGATGAATTCGAATTTGTTTGGGGAAAACTTTATACATCTTATATAAATGCCATAAATAAAGAACTGACTTACGAATTAATTAGTGAAAATAACATTAAGGAGTCAAGTTTAAACCTTGAGCCTTCTTATTAAATTTAAAATAGATATTAAATTATGAATAAAACAAGAAAAGCTGTCTCTCTTTTATTTGGAGATATTCTTTCTCTTCTTTAGTTATATCCAAAGCAATTTCATTTGCCTCAATATCAACATTCGAACTATAAGTTTCAAAGTTTTCCCCTTTTTTAAATAGGGCAACAATGCCAATATCTGTTATGAACCAAATAAAATGATGAGTTTCTCCAATTGGCTCCTCTTTTAAAGAGTCAATAATCAGATTACTGGTTGAATCCATTTAGATTATTCTTTGATGGTTTTTAATTGCCCCCATTGCAATACCTTACGGCCTCAGAATTGGTGCCACCATCTTCAATAATTTCTGCAACACATTTATTGAAAAGTTTAGACTCTTTTTTGACTGAACAGAATCCAAAAGCGATCGCAGCTAAAGCTATCGCAGATACGAAACTTGAACCCAATTGTATAAAACCATAGGCAAACATAATATTTTTCTTTCTAGAACATTTTTTTGAATCCTTTTGTTCTTTTGTCATTTAACCTGTTTTTAACTAGTTAAAACCTATTTGATTAATTTTAGGTTTGAGAAATATTTGCATGGAGAAAACCGAATAAATGATTAATCTGTGTACATAAAGCAAAAATTGAAAAATTCAAGTTCAGATTTATTTTTCTTTACTTTAATTTTCAAATTGATACATCAAGAAAGAAAAACTTTGTAAATCATTTCTCAACATGAACATGTAGTAAAAATATTTTTTCTGATTTAAAAAGTAATGATCCCACAGTCATAACATACGATTATGGGACTTTTTAAACTATATTTAAGTTTTTTTTGATGAAGTATTAATGCTTAAAAATTATTCGAGAAAAGCTTGTTTTGATAATGCTCCCCGAGAGTTATCCACTTTTTAAGCGTTTTTCAACAGGGTTTTCCACAATATGTTAATTAAATTTGATTTTCTATGTGCAAAATAAAATATTATCTTTATTAGAGAAAAATTATCCACAAATTTTTTTTGGGATCACTATGATTTTTACTGTCTTATAAAGAATTTAAGTACAAATCCTATGAATTTAAACGAGACAAAAAAGGATTTAAATCCCGAAACCAAAAAAGAATTAGAAAAATCTAAGCTCGAAGTACTTACTAATGAAAATGATTTTTTAGTTAAAAACCTCAAAAAGGCGGGATGATCTACTAGAGCTTAAAATATTTTTTTTAAATAATTAATATACTTTTTAAACAATAAATTTCCTAAACATCTTTCAAAAAAAATAATATTATCTTGATTGAACATCCAATAAGTTTATGCTTTTCAAATATAAAATTACTATTAAATATACAAACTAAAACCTTGATACCAAACATATAAAAGAAATCTTAGTTATATTATTTTAATCTCAGTAAGAGATCAGATCAGAAATATAAACGGGAAATCCAAATTTTTAAATTTTTAAAAATCAGGTTTTCCTGTATTCGTATCATAGTTTCTATAAAAATGAATATCCAAGAACTTAAATTGAACTATAAAAAGCTTTTAAACAAAGCTGTCAAAGCAAACGGTCGTAAAGAAACTGTTTCTTACTTAAATCGTGCTGCTAAAATTAAATCAAAAATCTATTCAAACACTAAAGTAAATTGCTTTAGGTGTAATGGTGCAGGTTTCCTAAGAATTTCATTAGATGAGACTAAAACATGTCTTTCTTGCTATGGGAAGGGTTTTTTAATTAAAGAAATCCAGCAGGTTTGAAAAAATTTAATTACTCATGAAAGATCTAATTCAAGCTCACAAAAAATTAATAAAAACAGTAAAAGATCAAATGGGCTTTTCTGATTATGGGATGTACTGGTTGGCTTTCCTTGAAGGAGGTTTAACTATATGGTTGCTTGATAGAATATTTTTCCACTGGTTAAAGTTTTAATTTTTATTTATGTCAAAAAAATTCTGCAGATATTAAATAAATTAATTTATCGAAACCATTTGAAAAGTTGTAGGATATTAAAAAACTAATATGCAATTACTCGGATTAATTCTTCTACTAGCTAGTAGCTGGTATTTATGGAAATTAACATCAAACTTTCTTGATGAACCAACAAAAAAAGAACTGGCTAATAGTTTAAATAACCTCAAAAATAAATTCTCTGAGGGAAAACAAAATTTCTCTAAAGCAAAAATAAGCGAAGCTTGGGAAAAATACAAAGAAGAAGGTGGTGCCTTATCTAATAAAGAAAAAAGCTAGTGGACTTTTTTATTATTACAAGTCTCACTAAAGATATTTCTAGAATTGATCTAATTGGTATTTTGCTTGGTCATTTAATTTTTGGTGTTGCATTGACACAGCTTTTAGATTGGACGTGGTTAAAGAACCTTATGAGTGAAGAAGATAAAACAAAGATGCTTAAAAGTTATACATGGAAAGACTTATTAGTAGATGGAGCGATTGTTACGGTAGTTCTAGGAATAATCTTTTTGATAATTAGCATTTTTCTATAAATGAACGTAACTTACTTCCTTTTAGTTTTTTTAACGATATCAATTGTGATTTTCAATAAATTCATCAATTCCTCCGATAAATCAAAATAAATGAACGAAGTAACTAGCAACTCCTCAACTGGGTGGTACTTAATCGCTTTGGTAAGCACTTTATCTTTTTTAGCTTTAATTTACTTCGGCCAAAAAAGATAGAGTAAATTTTGAAAGACTATTTAAATTCATAAAAAAAGCTCTGCATTTTCATGAGATGCAGAGCTTTTATTTATTAAGTAACTGATTTATATAAATCTATTGATTATAAAACCTTTTTTCTTAATCAAAGAAAAAGAGACCGATGAATGTGATAAAAATACTGAATTCACGGCCCCTTTGATAACCGCATTTTTCGGTAGATACGACAATGAATCACCTCCTTTACTAATGTTTTTTTAAAGATAACTAAAAGAATTAAACAAGGAAAGAAATTCGTTAAAAATTTAAAAGTTTTTTAACAAATTAACGATATAAATCTCTTAAATATAAAAATATAGATATTACCAAGGTAAAACTTCCCCGTTGGCATGCCAAAACGTACCCGAGTTATTTTTATTTAAAGAATCAATACGTTTTAAAAGGCCTTTTGCTGATTCTTCAGGACTAATACCATTTCTTGTAAAGCCAGTCATTCTTGTACACACTAACCCAGGATGCAAAATAGCTATATAAATATCATCTCTTGATAAATCTATAGAAAGTGATTTTGCTGCCATTGACAAGGCTACCTTTGACATCCTGTAACCATAAGAACTTCCAGATGAATTATCTTCAATAGATCCCATTCTACTTGTGATAAAAGCAACTTTAGAAGATCTTTTTAAAAGGTGTTTAAGTGATTGAGTCATATATATTGGGCTCAATGCATTAACTTCAAATTGACGCAAAATACTTTTTTTATCTAAGTTTTCGAAAGAATTAAATTCATAAATTCCTGCATTATGAATTAAGCAATCTAAATTAACTCCAGATAGTTTTTTACACAAATTTGTTATCGACTCATCAGAAGAAATTTCTATATTTTCTTCAATTCTCACTCCTAAATCTCTAAGTTCCTTTGAAGCTTTTCTACATGTTGCAATTACATTATCTCCCCTCTTATGAATTTGCCTACATAGTTCTAATCCAATACCCCTATTTGATCCTGTTATTAGATAAGTCGACATCTCTAAACTAAAAAATAAAAAATTAATCTAAATCCAAATATAAAAGAAAACGAACCAGAAAAAGAAAAAATTTATAAAATTCCTTATTAGATTTTTTAAGGTTATGATAGATCATGAAACTTTAAAAGATTTTATAAAAGAAAGCAAAGATATTTTTATCATCAAAATTTAATGTATGGAAATTTTCAATCAAGAATTTATACAAGAGTTTATAAGGTTAACGTGGAGAAATCCTGCTTTCATGGCTATAGCTATTGCGTTAGTTTGGCTTATCCCACAATTATTTATCAGAAAAATAATGGCAAAAAAATATGAAAGAAGAAAAATAGAAATTCAGAAAAATAAAATTCAGAAGCTTTACCCAACTAATACTCCTAAGTAAGATTTTTATTTATAAGATGATCTAATGAATCAAAAAAATACTTTTTGCATCTAAGTAAAATATGAACTACAAAATAATTAGAATTGATGGGAAGGATGACGATTTAACAGCTCAAAGTTTTGATAACTATTCAGATGCGTACTATTTGTTAGATGAACTATATGGAGATTTATGTTGTTCAGATGCTGATTATGGAGACATAATCTATTACGATATAGTCGAAGATAATTTAAAAAATATTAATGGAGAATAAAAAATGGGCTCCCTCCCAAGAAGAAAATATAGGTGTAATAACCAGTGTATATGAATTTATTAAAGAAGAACTTTCAGAACTTCAAAAAAAAACTGGATGTCCCGATTCATTTATTTATGATTTTATTGGCAAAATTCAGAATGAATGGCATCCTGAATCTTGCCACTCCATAGTTAGAAATAAAAAAAAGAAAATTAGAAAATATTAAATCTTCAACTCAAATTTATAAAATTTCTCTAATATAATTTGAACCTAAAAATATTAAATCATGATTATTAGAATACTAGGAATTGTACTTATCCTTGGTACGATTGCATATTATGGTTTAGTTTTAACTGGGCAAAGCAACCTTTAGTTTTTTAACTTTTAAAAATTTCTCATGAAATGGCCTCCTACTTTGTGTTGGACAGCACCAAAAACTATTAATGGTAATAGGCATTTTCAAGTTAAAGCTTATGGTGGAAAAAATGAAGATAGATGGGTTGATATTTTCCCTACCAAAAATAAAAAAGATATTAAAAGGATCTCATGGTCAAAACTAAAATCAGAATGGACTACTGGATGGTTAAGGCTCCCAAAAGATAAAGATTAATTTATCTATGTAAACAAATATTATTAACCAGAAAACTGTAAAAAATAATACCTAATACAAAAAAAATAACTTTTAAAATTTTCTAAATTGCTGTTAAATATGAAGTCAGAACCAAAGAAAAAACTGCCTAATAAAAAAGTTATAAGTTCAGCAAAATTTGAGGCTAAAGAACAATTCACAAAATCTGCATTAGAAAATTTAAAAACAGAAAATGAAAGACTTGTTAACTCACTAAAAAAATCTGGGGAAATTAAAGAATCAAAAAAATAGATTTACATAATTAAATTTTTTTTATTATTATATTATTTTATAGATTGAGAAATGATTGAAAAAATCTCTCTGGCAAATTCTCATTTACCTCAACTTATAGGGTTCGTACTTATGTCAATTGGTTATACATTAGGCAATAAATTTTATCTTCCAGAAATTAAACAAAAGTAATAATTTCTTATTATTAAAAATTAAATAAAATAAATAACACTAAAAATATATTCATATAAAAAGAATTTCAATACTCCATCTGACTTGGAGAAATAAGACTTTAAAGCTAATTTTGTAATTCAACTAAGACCTTTATTAAAAATCACTGATACATAAATGTAACATTTAAGTCTTTAAAAATATGAAATCCAAAGAAAAAGTAAGGATTCATACTAATTTATTTTTAAATATGTTACATTAATTAATAATTCAAGTTAAGGTTTCCTCTTTCAATAAAGCAGAAATAAGGAAATGTTTGATACATACAATTGTCATTTACTCTCTGGCTACTAATTGATCACATATGAAATAAAAAATGGATGCTCTCTCTAGTTTTATAATTGTTATCATCGCGATTACAATCCAATTCTCCTTATATGCCATCAAAAGGTTACAGGAACCTTTAGAACCAAATTATTTGATAGATAAAAATTCGAAAAGGATTAATAACTACATGGGTAAATTTTGGAAAAATGCAGAAATAACAAATGGGAGATTAGCTATGATTGGGTTTTTAGCTTTAATAATAAACTATGGTTTTTTTGGGTGGATAATTCCAGGATTTATTTAAGCAATTAATATATTTAACATTCAAGAAGAAATAAGTCTATCGTTCAAAACAAACTCTCCTTTTAAAAAAAATATTTTTAATATAAGTAAAAAAGCATTTGAGTAATTCTAATTTTGATAAAAATGGAATAGACAGCTATGGGATACATTGGCTTCAATATGCTGCTTTTGCTGTTTCTAGTTTTGCAATATTTACAACATGGGCATTTTTTTTTGATGAAAGATTCCATAATTTCATAATGAACATTTTTAGAATCATTAACTGCAGTGGTTTTAACTGTAATGGAGCTTTTTAAAATTTTATGGCAAATCCAGATCAAAAAACAATATTAATAGATAATGCTTTTGAGGAAATTAAAAATATTTGTATAAATCTTCAAAAAGATACTGATGCTTCGAATTTAGAAATTAAAAGTTTACTAAAACTAATTATGAATGAATGGGAAGAGAAGGAAGAACAAAAAACTGGTTTTGGATTCAGGTAAAATTAGAGACTATCTAAGAAGATACTTAGACATCAAATGATTTTAATATGAACAGATTTTTTAATTTAAAAATTTAATATTTATAAATTACTTTTTTTTAGATTGAAATTAAAAAGGAATGAATCTCAAATAGAAGATTCATTCCATATTTAGCATTAGTTTTATCTAGATTTAAATTTTATTTTTTAACTCCTCTGGTGGACTGTCAATCATTAGATCCCTCCTATTCAGCAAGTTAACCCTACGCCTTTCTTATAAAGAAAGTAAATCAGTAAAAATGCTGATTTATTATTTTCTAAAATGTTTGAATTAAAGAAGCCAATTCTGGTGCATCTAATAAAAGTGCAAAAAATGTAAGCACAACTAATAAAAATATGGAAAAGTAGAATTGAACCATGCTTCAAAGTTACTTAAAAAGATTTTTTTAAGTTGTATAAAATAATGCTTTGTTTACATAAATTAAATATCTCTACCTAGAGAAGTTTAATTAGAGAATAATTAAGATGCTTCAGGGGAAAATATCGTCCTATTTTTTTGCCAATACTCACAGCCTTTAAGTAAATGATCACCCTGTGGTATTCGTTTTTCGTATTTAGGACAGATCAAGATAGTAGCAAGAGTTTCTGTAGTGCTGTAGCGAAAGTGATTGCAAGTAATACAAATCTTTGTTCTTTTTCGTTTTAGGAAAGATTCTTTTAGATATTCCCATTTTGACGGATTTACCTTGATCATGATTACTGGAATTTATTAGTAACAATTTGCCAACCTCCTGAAATTAATTCATTCCATGTTTCACAAGCACACTCAATAGAATGAAGTCTTGAATTTTTAATTTGGGCTGGTTCACCTAATTCATTTGCATAAAAAAGATGAGTATATACTTGTAATTTGTTAGATACAGATTTCTTATAACTCTCAAAAAAAATTAATAAACCACTTTTTTTGTTAAACAACCAGCCAGTTGGGGGGTCAATAAGGCTGCCACGATAAAAATTAGTCCGAACATTAGCGACTCCTGAAGTCATAAGGATAATACAGTTGTACTATTAATATAAATGTACTACTCATGAACGTCAAGTATTCCTCGAAGTAATTATTTAAATACTAAAACTTTCCCAGAAATAATCCGCCGTAAACTTCTTATTTGGTAATAGCGTATACAAGTAAGACCTTGATAAAGAAAATAACATTAAAGAGTATGTCCAAAAGAATGCAATGTATCGAAATCCCTTCTATCTAGGATGGAATAAAGGTTGGTCTTTTTTATTTTTTTTAGAGGGTGGTATTGCAAAAATTGAAGCAAAAGGTTTTGGTATTTCTATTACAACAAAAGTTGAGAAAGGAGAATCGCCCCTAGAATCTGCGGATAGATTAGTCTCGAAAGAGCAAAGGATTAGAAAATCAAGATATTATTCTTGGCTTAAATCTATTAATGAAAAAACAATAAATTAGGCATTCCTTCAATTACTAAAGTAATTTGTTGACAATCAATTTAAAATAGATATTAATTATTTATTTTTTGTGTCCAATAAATTTTATGAATGGTGGAAAAACCATAGAAAAGTTGTAACTTATGGAGCTTTTGTCATCTTGTTTGGTTTTTATTTATCTCCTGTTGTCAAAGAAGCAAAATACAAAAACCAATGTATTAAGTACTCTACTAAAGGAGCTTTAACTAAATTTAATAAGGACGATATAGGAGAAACTTTACTAGAGGAAACAGGTTTGAACATTGATGAACTAGCAAAGATTGAAGGTTATAAGAATTGCATTAATTAAAAAGTTCGCAAAAATTACGCTGAGTTTTTAAATGAATAAAGACATGTTTAAACTTATTTTATTAATATTATTTGGATTTATATCAATAAGTCCAAAAACAAGATATTTGGTTGGCATAACTCTAAAAAGAATTTCTTCATTTCTTTTAGGGACTGTTAAATATGAAGATAGAGAAAAATGGATCATAGATAGACCAAGTTGGATACCTGGCCAAAAACTTAAGACATCGTATTAAATGAAGACTTATTTAGAAGAACGAATTGAATGGTATGACGATAATTATAGAAATGGTAATGCTTTAATCTCTGATAAGCAGTTCGACCAACTTGAAAAAAATTTATTAAGAACAAACCCTAACTGCGATTACTTTAAAAAGAAAAATAAACTTGTTTTACCTTCATTAGAAAAGGATTCAATAGATGAATTTTTGAAAGGATTATTAGCAGATACCAGATTATTAATTGAACCGAAAATTGATGGATGTGCTGTTGCTTTGCAATATAAGGATGGAACCTTGGAGAAAGCAATTTCAAGAAAAGGGACAGACGTTACTAGTAAACTTATTAAAGTCCAAGACATTCCCAATAATCTCCCTTTACGAGGAGTTCTTCAAGTTAGAGGTGAATTATACGCACCCAACCAAAGTCCAAATATCTCCCAGAGAATCGCTTCTGGATTTCTAAGAGCTAAAGAAGGATTTTCTAGAAGTCTTAGCTTCTGCGCTTTTCAAATACTTAATTCAACACTTAACCAATATGAGTCCAAAAAGAATCTTTCAAAGCTTGGCTTCTCGATCCCTCAGGATATTTCATGTAACTTTACGAGCCAAGTTGAAGTATTTAGAAAACAATGGCTAGAAGGAAAACTTTTTAGTAAATATCCAACAGATGGAATAGTAGTAAAAATAAATTCTAGAAAATTACAATTGATTAGAGAAAAATCAAATTTAGATTATCCTTATTGGCAAGTGGCAATAAAGCGTTAATGGAATTAATACACCAGATTTTTCCTACTTGGCATATTTACTTGGATATGTTTTTGGTTGGCTTTGCAACTTACATTTTTCTGAGAATTAAGAAAAAAATAAAAACTAAATAAAGTTTTTAAATCATCCGTGGTCATTAAGCATGGATTTAAGTTGTTCGCTATCTAATTGTTCGAGATAATTTCTCATTGCAAACCAAGATCTTCTGCTTTCTAACTTTCCACTTTGTTTAAATAAATTTGCGGAAACTTGATCTATCAATTCTTTATGAGTCATATTTATATTCTTCATCAAGTTCAATGACAACACCATTAAAAAATTCTGCTAATAATTTTGATGGGTCTTGCATAGATATCTTTCTATCTACTTTTGATAGTTTCTTTTTGATTGGATTTAAGTTAGTCATACAGATTCAGGTAATTCAAGTTCTTCAAAAGTCCAACCTTCTAATTGAAGGTCATGCCATTTATCCCAAGCATTATCCAAATACAATTGAGTTGATGATTTAATTGCCATGGGCTCACCAAGATCATTTGCATAATATATATGAGCAAAGATTCTCATACTATTTCTTGGAGATTTTTTGTTCCTTGCAAATAAAATTAATCTGCTGCGATCTGGGCTAAGCAACCAACCACTTGGGGACTCATTACGATAACCGTAAGAAAAATTAGTCCAAACATTAGCTCCTCCTAAAGTCATAAGCTAGTAATACATGTGTACTATAAATATAAATGCATTAGAAGTGGATCGTCAAGCATTTTGGCAAGCAAATTATTTACACTCATCAAAAATAAATGTGATAGCTACGAAATGAGGTAGTCTGTTATTGATTGACAGTCAATCCTAATTAAAGGAGTAAATCTTATTTTTTTAAGATATGAATATCAAAAAATAACAATGTAATTGATGAAAAATTATATTAATTTGTTTTCATCAGCATTAACTATTTATGACTACTTATCAGGTATTTTGGGCTTTCCCTAATCAGGAAGCTAGCGTTAAATGTACTCCAGCTTTTGTTCAATATTTATCGGAGGGTAAGCAGGGTGACAAGTTTGAGGGATTTGAAATTAAATATAGAGTCTTAGATCCACAAAATGGAACTGGAAATTTTATTGTGGAAGCAGAAAGTCCACAAAAGATTTGGGAACATACCGCTCCATGGATTAAGGGATTTGGAGTGAAAGTTGAAATAAGAGTAATGATGACTGATGAAGAATTTCTTGAGACCGCTAAAAAATTAGAACTTGATAAAGTTTAGACTTATAGAAATCAAAAGTTGATTAATATTGAAGTGATTACTCCCTTCTTTTTTTATGTCTTGTTCAGTTACCTCCGTGTTTACTTTTAAAATTGAAAGCACTTTCGATGAATGGGCTGCAATATTTGATAGTGCAGAAGCTATTGCAGCTCAAAGACCAGCTATGATTGCTCACCTTGATGATGTTAGAGGATTTATGGAAGAGTTGTCTCCAGAACTTGGAGTTACTGACCCTGTTTCAGGAAATATTGTTTCTAAAGTTGGATATCACGATTGACAGTCGATCTACCATAATTAGCATTTAGCTCCATTAAACAAAATAGTATTGAATCTATTCTATAGAATAAATCTCCTTATTTTTGCTGTAATCCATTCACTAAAAACAACCGCTACTACTATTGCTAATAAAATAACTGATACCTTAGCCCAAGCTAAGTCTCCTATTTGAGCATCTAATTCTATCCCTATACCTCCTGCTCCAACTAAGCCAACAACAGTTGCTTCTCTAATATTTATATCCCACCTATAAATAGAAATACTCGTAAATGCTGGGAGAATTTGAGGCACTATGCCAAAGGTCATAATTTGTGCTTTATTTGCCCCTGTTGCCTCAATAGCTTCAATTTGGTTCTCATCAATTTCCTCTATAGCTTCATAAAGTAATTTTCCACAAAATCCAATCGATCTTAATCCGATAGCAATTATGCCAGCCAAGACTCCCGGACCTACAACTGCAACAAGAAGTAATGCCCAGATTACTGAATTAATTGATCTGCTTGAAACTATGCAAAATAAGGCTAAAGGTCTTAAAAACTTTTTACTTGGGGTAGTATTGTTTGCGGATAAAAAAGCTAATGGTATTGCAATTAAAGTTCCAATCGTTGTACCAATAGTCGCGATATTTAAAGTATCCCAAATAGGTTTTATTAAAGTTAAGAAATAATTAGTTTCTGGAGGAAACATCCTACCTAAAAGATCTAAAGCCTCATTATGTGAATCAAATACATAAAACCAGATTGTTTTACTACTAATCAGACCGAAACAAAAGCTAAAAATTAAAGTACCTAAGAACCAACAAAGCCAGTTTTGTAAATCTCTTTTTCGATCAAATTTTTTCCAGGTTTTGTAATCCTTTTGTTTTATTATTGGCATTACTTTATTAATTTCCTGAGATGACTAGATGTATATTCAACAATCATCACGATAGAAATAATTACGATAAGAACAGCCGCTGCAGTCTCAAATTCATATCTATCAAAAGCTGTATTTAAGGTAGAACCAATACCTCCTCCCCCAACAATTCCAATTACCGCAGACTCTCTAAAATTAATATCCAATCTGTATAAAGATAATCCAATAAATCTTGGCATAACTTGAGGCTGGACACCATAATTAACCCATTGAAACCAACTGCTGCCAGTAGATTTGATTGCTTCAGCTTGGGATTTATTTATGTCTTCAATATCTTCAGATAATAATTTAGCGAAAAACCCTATTGTCGATAAACTCAGAGTTACCATCCCAGCAAAAGGTCCAAAACCCATTAACTTAACAAAAAATATTGCTAGGATAACTTCCTGAAAACTCCTCGACAATGTGATAACTCCTCTTGATAAGAAATAAACAAATTTAGGAGCTATGTTTTTAGCCGCCCCTAAGGATACAGGTATAGAAATAAGTATCCCCACAATAGTTGCAACAATAGTCATCCATAGACTTTCAAAAATACCTGCCAAAATCTCATCAGATCTAGTTATAAAATCTGGAGGGAAAAAAGCAAATATAAAATTTTTACCCCTTGGGATCCCTTCAAGAATTCTTTGCCAATCAATTTCGGTAGTTAGGAAAACAGATAATAAGTAAGTACTAATTAGCAAAATTAATCCAATTCTTAATAACCTATTTTTTATTAACGGTTTTCTTTTCCAAATTACTTTCTTATCATTCATTTAATATATTCCTAATTTGCTACAGTTTTAGACCAGTCTTCTTCTCCATATATTTTTGTAAGTATTGTCTCTGATAAGCCACTTGGCTTGCCATCGTAAACAATTTCTCCAGCTTTTAAACCTATTATTCTTTCTGCAAAATTCTGAGCAAGAAAAACATCATGAATATTTATAATCGCAGCAAGATTTCTTTCCTTACATAACTCGCATATTAATCGCATAATTTGCCTGGAATTTTTGGGATCTAAACTAGCTGTAGGTTCATCTACTAAAAGTAACACTGGATTTTGTATCAAAGCTCTAGCAATTCCTACTCTTTGCCTCTGCCCTCCTGACAATTCATCGGCTCTTTTATCAAGCATATGCTCTAGTCCAATTCTTTGAAGCAGACGGAATGCTTCTTCAATATCTTTTTGAGGAAATTTCCTGAAAAAACTATTCCAAAATCCTACGTAACCTAATCTGCCCGAAAGGACATTTTCCATTACACTTAATCTCTCTACCAAAGCAAATTCCTGGAAAATCATTCCAATTTGTCTTCTTATTTTTCTTAATTTAGATTTATTTAAAGAAGTAATGTCATTTTTTTCATTAGCGAAATAAACTTTCCCTGAAGTGGGCTCAACTAATCTATTTATTGTTCTAATAAAAGTACTTTTACCAGCACCTGAAGGACCGATAAGAGCAACTACTTGCCCATTAGGAATTTCCAGGTTTATTCCTTTAAGCGCCTCTTCTCCATTTGGATAAACCTTTTTGAGGTTTATTGTTTTAAGCATTAAGTCTGATTTTATTTATGATTAAAAATTTTTATTTGCAATCATAAACAACACCATTAGCCTTATCTATTTTTCTAATAACATCCCAATCGTGCTTGTGACTTATTGAAATGAATCTATCAGCCTTTTTAAATTCTTTATCTAATGTTGAATTATCCCAGTTATAGGTGTAAAAAGCTTGCTTTACTTTTGCAACTAAAGCTGGATGTAGATTATGAGCATGAGCATAACCTGTCGTTGGGAAGGTTTGGGATTTATAAATAGTTCTTATTTTAGAAGAATCAACAACACCTCTTGCATCCATTCTTGTAAGAACTGAGTTAGCAATTGGTGCTACTTCATAATCTTTGTTTGCAACACCCATTATTGAATTTTGATGCTTGCCAGAAAAGACTGGTGTGAAATCTTTATTTGCCTCAAGACCAAATTCTCCTTTAAGAATTGCCGATGGTGCTTTAAATCCTGAATTAGATGTCTTAGATGTAAATGTAACTTTTTTACCTTTTAAATCTGCAGGAGAATTAATTGGGCTATCAGAAGGAACGATGATTTCCATTTCATAACCGTAAGATAAATCTTTTTTAGCCATCATTCCAAAAGGAACTGCTCCTGCACATGCTGCTGCCACAGTATTACTACCGGTATTAATTCCTGCTACGTGGAGACGACCAGATCTCATCGCTTCAACTTGTGCAGCATAAGATTGAACTGGTAAGAATGTTACTTTTTTCCCAGTGACCTTAGACATGTGCATTACAAAATCTTCCCAAACTTTTGCATAAACCGATGGATCTTCAACAGGTGTATATGAGAACACAATGGTTTCGGGATCTATCCATTCATCTTCGGAAAGGGGTAGATCTGCGAGAAAATCCCCATCTCGATCACAATATTTGCTGTCAACAGTATTATTTGGATTGCAATCAGATAAATCTAAATCTCCAATTAAATTATTTGATTTGTTTCCACAACTTGAAATGCTTGCACTGATTATTGATAGCCCTAAGACTATCTTTAAAAAATTTCTCATTAGTGTTGAATTTATTCTTCATTATTAAATTGCTCTAAAGAGATTAACTTTTTCGCAAAAAGAGTTTAAATTCTGATTAAGTGTTTTATTTTTGAGTTACTCAATTTTTAATCAGATTTATTAGGGAATTAAATAATTTTTAATTTATTTTTAACTTTATAAATTTAGGGTGATTGAATTTAAGAAATAAATATGATAATTCCTGAAAAGCAAAAAAGCATTTATTAGGAGGGAATCTCTAATCCATTGCAAAAACAAGCGAGTGGAGCGATGACGTCCTTATAAAGGGGGAAAGCGATAGTCCCCTATTAGTGGGAACACAAACAATACAACTAGTACTCCTAACTAAAAATTGACTGACTAGCAGACCTAACTAACTGCTATTACTACCGTATTGAGGCGGGCGGTAGTTCTTATACAACAAGAGGCGGAGCCTAACTTCGTTAATCTGATATCCTCAGCGAACGAAGTGAGCGGGTGAATGGATATCTTGTTAACACATTCCCACACTCATCTAACTAAATGGATAGTGATGATATTAATTACCATTAACATCCATTAATAACACTATTAATACCAAATCAATAAACAAAGAAAATGAAGGATCAAAACAACAAACTATTTAATAGAGATATGAAGCAAGCTATTAGTCTTGCAATAAAAATAAAAGATCAATATGACAAATCTAAAAATAATCCTAGAGATTATTCAGTACTTAAATCAGACTTTAATGATGAACTATATGTTGATGGTGGAGTTGTAAGAGTAAGGTGAGATGTGGTTCAACAAAGAGCAGTAAAAGTTAAGATTAATATTGATTGACAGTCGATCTAAAATAAGGGGCAATTAGTCCCTTTGTTTTTATGCCTAATACGTTAGTTGTTTCGACCTTTGGTTGTCCTTTTTCTGAATTTGAAATGATGGTAAAAAAAGTTGATAAAGAACAAGGATATGTTTTTTGTTCTGAGTTGGAGATTGTAAAAGTAAATGAACATAAGGCAATGATTCTTATGAACTGTTCTGATTTAGAAAAGTTTGGTGCAATGCTTGAACAACCAGAATTAAAACAATGGGATATTGATAACAACTGTGTAGATACTGTTTATAATCTTGAACTTGTTGAATAAATGAAACGCTTACTACTTCCACTCCTAGCTACTCTCCCTTTAGCTACTGCTGTTGAAGCAAATCTTTTTCAAAAAGAACCTACTTATAAACAAATAGTCTCTCAATGCAAAAGACCAGGTTTGAAATATGCAGAATATAACGAAATTGGGATGACCCAATTTGAAAAAAATTACTTGGATCTTTGCATAAAGAAAGAAGCACAAAAAGTTTTACAGGCAAAATACAATAAATGTCTCAAAAAAAATAATGCTACTTTTTGCCAACTAACAACAAAGCTTGATCCATAAATGAAACGCATACTATTTGCACCGTTAATATTGCTTTTAACTGAAATTTCATTTGCAAAAGAGAAGCTGAATTATACAGTTACCTCTGATTCTCAGATACAAAACGTAAAAGGGAGTTTTGAAGCTATTGGAAATGTAGTTATTAAAGGAATTAATAATAATTTTGAAGCTTCCTCAAATAAGCTTTCTTACGATAAAGAAGCTAAAACTTTAAAGCTAGTTGGAAATGTAGTCGTTAAAAATTTAGAGTCTGATGAGGGTTTATCTATCCAGGAATCTTATGGTGATGAATTGACTATATTTACTGATAAAGGACTTTATGAATTCAAATCTAAAACCAGTAATAGAGTAAAAACAAAACTTAAATTTTAAATGAAACGATTATTTCTCTTATCTCCAAAAATTAGTAATTGAAGTTTGATCTAAAATAAGGGCAATTAGCTTCTTTTTTTTTTTAATATGTTTATATAAATTCCTTAAGTTTATGCGTTCACTTTTATTATTGCCTTTGCTTTTGGGTTTTTCATTTCCAGCGAATGCAAAGTCAGAGACTTACTTTATTGATGTTTCAGCAGAAAGTATAGAAAACTATATTCTTAGTGGTAAAGATAAAAATGGATCTGTTACTGGGAATGATCCTACAGTTACTGTTAATAAAGGAGATACTATTGTTTTTAATGTTGATGCGTTTAGTCATCCGTTTTATATAAAGACTGAATTTTCTCGTGGAGGTGGTGATCAAGTAACCACAGGGACATTATCAGGTACCCCTGGAACTCAAGATGGAAAACTATCATGGAACACAACGGGTGTATCAGCTGGGAAATACTATTATGTTTGTTCTCCTCATGCACCTTTTGGGATGGGAGGCTCAATTATTGTTGAATAAATAAATGAAACGCTTACTACTAACACTACTAGTTGCACTTTTATCCCCCTTTGAAGTCTATGGTTATGAGGGTCCTCTTTTTGATGCAATGGCTCAATTAAATCATAAATCAGAAGATGAAAGACCAGGATTTGAAAAATCCATTTCTAGAGTGAGAGATGCTGGAATTTATAAGATTGCTCTTTTTGCTAGAAGTAAAAAATTAGGTGAAAATGAAAAAGCATTACTCAATTTGCATAGAGACAACAAAGATTTAATAGTGCTTGGTGCACCAAAGTATTTTTTGCATGAAAATGACATTGGTAAATCCTTCACAAAGCGAACTTTGAAAAATATTGATAAATATAAATATTCTTTTGTAGGAGAAATCTTATTCACTCATGCAGACAAGTGTAATACTAGTTCTAGAGGTGGTATTGGGCGCCAGCATGAATCAGGAGAAACATATTTAGACCCATCAGGAAAAGGGGTTGCTGACTTTTTAGTGAAGGTTTCTTCAAAGAATATTCCTGTTATGACACATTGGGAGTTTTATGATTGGGAAAGGGATTGGCCTAAATTTTCTAAACTTTTCCTTGATTTCCCAAATCAAAAATTCATAATACCTCATATGGGTTTTGGGAGTCCAAAACAGGCTAAATTAATCCTTTCAACACATGACAATGTATATATGACGATATCGAAAAAAAATAAAGATAAAAGAAACATCTGTGATCCTATTAAACAATCTAAATTTGGGTCTGGATTTTTAAATGATGAAAATCAATTAAAAGATGAATGGAAAGAAATCTTAATCGAGTATCACGATAAATTGTTATTTGCCACTGATGCGCATAAAAAGCACCGCTGGAAAGAATATTCAGAAATAGTGAAGATTTATCGTGATATTTTAAATCAATTACCTGAAGAAGTTTCTAAAAAGATTGGTTACTTGAATGCTGAAAAGATTTATAACATAAAAAATTAGAGAATTAAAAAAAGATTTGAATACTAGTAAGCGCTTTTGAGATGGCTAATAAGAAAAAGAAAAAGAAATGCAAAAAGAAAAAATGTTCAAACTGGAAAGGGGGTAAATGTATTTGTTATGGCCAATAGACTAGGTACGGTGATTGAAAGTCGATATAAAATTGGAGAGATAAAATCCTCTTTTTTTGTGAAAAAATTATTATACATTTTTCTA
>CACNAI010000015.1 GCA_902618335.1 uncultured Prochlorococcus sp.
AGGAAATTAGCGCAGATATTAATGCAATCTCTGAATTTGGAAAACAAATTTTAAATGGAGATATTAAAAATAAGAATAATCAGAACTATACTGATGTTCTTTGGATTGGGATTGGTGGAAGTGGATTAGGACCATTACTAATAACAGAGTCACTGCAGAAGTGCTCGAAAGGCTTACATTTTTCTTATATCGATAATGTTGATCCTTTTTTAATTAGCGAAAAGTTAGAAGAGTTATCTGAAAAACTATCAACAACATTATTTGTAGTTGTAAGCAAATCAGGTGGTACACCTGAACCTAGAATTGCTATGGATATTATTAAAAGTCATTGTGAAAATAATGCTCTTGAATGGAATTCTAATGCTATAGCTATAACTATGAAAGATAGTAAGCTATTTAATAAAGCCACTTCTGAACATTGGTTAAAAATATTTAATTTACAAGATTGGGTTGGAGGAAGAACAAGTATTACAAGCTCTGTGGGATTACTTCCATTAGCTCTTATTAATGAAAATATATTTGAATTTATTCGAGGTGCATCATTAATGGATGAAGCCACGCGTACACGTGATTTTAATAATAATCCCGCAGCATTATTATCATCTGCATGGTATTTAACTGGTGATGGCGTTGGAAAGAGAGATATGGTCGTATTACCTTATAGAGATAGGTTACAGGTATTTAGCAAATATCTTCAGCAATTAGTAATGGAATCATTAGGTAAGAAATTCAATAGGAATGGTGAAGTAGTTAATCAAGGTATTTCCGTTTTTGGTAATAAAGGATCTACAGATCAACATGCTTATGTTCAGCAACTGAGAGATGGTATTGATAATTTCTTTTGTATTTTTATTGAATTATTAGATTCTCCATCTACTAATATTTTTGATGATAAAGAGAACCCTAAAGAATATCTTTCTGGTTTTTTGCAAGGAACAAGATCAGCACTCTCTAGTGAAAGCAGACAAAGTATCACTATCACATTAGAAAAATTAAATTGTTTTTCACTAGGGGCCTTAATCGCTTTATTTGAGAGGGCTGTATCTTTCTACGCTGAATTAGTAAATATAAATGCATATGATCAACCTGGAGTTGAAGCTGGAAAGAAAGCAGCCGCAAATATTATTGATTATCAACAAAAAGTAAGTAATTTATTAGACGAAGGAGGAGAATATTCCATAAATGATATAACATCATTATTTGATGATTCAGTGAGTGAACCTATATTTTTCATACTCCGTGAAATGTGTTTCGGTAATGATGATTATTTAGTTAAAGGCGATTGGTCAAATCCAAATTCATTAGTTATTCAAAAAACAAAGTCTTAAACAACAATATTCATAATTTTTCCTTTAACAATAATTATTTTTCTTATTTCCTTATCTTGAGTCCATTTTAATATGTTAGGTCTATTAAGAGTAAATTCTTTAATTTGATTTTCATTCATATCATTATTAATTTTTACTTTGTCTCTAACTTTTCCATTCACTTGTATTACAAGTTCATATGAATCTTCCTTTAGCGCTTCCGCATTAAATGAAGGCCATTGTTCTAAATGCACAGATTTATTAAATCCAATAAGATGCCATATTTCTTCTGAAATATGAGGTGCAAATGGAGCAAGCAATATACAAAATGTTTTTAAAGCTTCTATTTTTAAATTATTGTTTACGTCATTAATTGAATTTGATAATGAATTATAAAACTTCATTAGTTCTGAAATCGCAGTATTAAATTGGTTATTTAATACGTCATTTGAAATTTCTTTTATAGCAATGTTCATTGACTTTATTAAAGATTTTTCTTTATCTGGATAGGATTTACTATTTTTATTTATATCTTTTGCACAATTTATATATAGCTTCCAAATCCTGCTTAAAAATCTAAATTGTCCTTCAACATCTGTATCTCCCCATTCCAAATCTTTTTCTGGTGGTGCTTTAAATAATATAAACATTCTTGCTGTATCCGCTCCATATTTTTTAATAACTGATTCAGGGTCAATTCCATTATATTTTGACTTAGACATCTTCTCGAAAAGAACTTCAAGTTTAGAATTGTCAATTGGATCTTTAGGATTTGATAGGTCAGTAATATCTGAAGGAGAAACATATTTACCAGTTTTATTGTTTTTATAGGCTGCTGCCTGAACCATTCCTTGGGTTAATAGTTTTTTGAAAGGTTCATCAATTTCAAATAGTTTATTATCCCGCAAAGCTTTAGTAAAAAATCTTGCATATAACAAATGCAATATTGCATGCTCTACTCCTCCAACATATTGATCTACAGGTAACCACTTATTAATTTCAACCTTTTCAAATGGCTTATTTGAACATTTAGAAGATGGATATCTTAAAAAATACCATGATGAACACATAAAAGTGTCCATAGTATCAGTTTCTTTTTTTGCCGCTATTCCACATTTTGGACATGTTGTATTAATCCAATTATTATTATCACCTAAAGCATTAATCTTGTTAGCCGAGATATCTATATCTTTTGGTAATGCAACAGGTAATTCCGATTGGTTTAAAGGAACAGATCCACATTTTTTGCAATTAACGATAGGAATCGGACATCCCCAATATCTTTGTCTAGATATTAACCAATCTCTTAAACGATATTGAATCTTATTTTCGGCCCATCCATTATTTACGCCCCCCTCAGAAATTTTTAATTTAGCAATAGTATTTGCTATACCATTGTATTGATTTGAATTAATAAGATATCCATTTTCAACATAAGCTTCATCAAGCTCTTTAATTTGTTCATTGTTATCCTTTATTATTACCTGTTTAATATCAATATTATTTTTCTTAGCAAATTCAAAGTCTCTTAGATCATGAGCAGGCACGCCCATAACAGCGCCTGTACCGTATTCATCGAGAACATAACTTGCCACCCAAATAGGAATAGGTTCAGAATTAACTGGATTTATTGCTACTAAGCTAGTTTTTATTCCAATTTTTTCAAGTTCATTATTTTTATTATTTTTCAAATATTGTTTAAGATTTTTTATATCTTGTATGGTTTCTTGATCAGAAATATTTTTAATTAATGAATGATTAACAGAAATTGCTAAATAAGTAACTCCAAATAAAGTATCTGGCCTTGTTGTAAATACAGTTATTTTCTTTTCTGGATTGGTTTTGATATTGAAATTAATATTTGTACCAATTGACTTTCCAATCCAATTATCTTGCATTATTTTTACTCTTTCTGGCCAGTTATCTAATTTTTCTAAGTCCTTCAATAACTCATCCGCATAATTAGTAATCCTTAAAAACCATTGCTTTAATAATTTTTTTTCAACTAGTGCCCCAGATCTCCAAGATTTACCCTCTGAGTCAACTTGTTCATTCGCTAAGACTGTATTATCTATCGGATCCCAATTAACTTCAGATTCCTTTTGATATACAAGACCTGCCTTGTATAACTCTAAAAATAGATATTGTGTCCAAACATAGTAATTTTCATCACAAGTTGCAAATTCTCTATCCCAATCAACTGATAGTCCCAAAAGCTTTAATTGTGACTTCATGTGAGAAATATTTTTTTTAGTCCAGACACTTGGACTAATTCCTCTTTCAATCGCAGCATTCTCAGCAGGCAAACCAAAAGCGTCCCAACCCATTGGATGTAAAACAGATTTGCCCTTAAATCTTTGGAACCGAGCTATTAAGTCTGTAATAACATAATTCCTAACATGTCCCATATGAAGATTACCTGAAGGGTAGGGAAACATTGATAAGGCATAAAATTTATCACTATTCTCAGTTAATTCTTCAGTTTTGTATAAATTGTTTTCTGTCCATATTGACTGCCATTTTTTTTCTATTTCAGATGGATTATATAAATTGGTATCAGTCTCATATTGTTTATCGGGAGAAATCACTTAATTTTTATTTGTTAAATTATTATTTTAATATCCATTGTATAAAATAGAAATAGATTGTTAAAAGGAATAATTTATAATTAAAATTTAAAATATATTATCTACAAATGAAAAATATAACTTTTGATAAATATCAAGGTAACGGAAATGATTTCGTAGTAATTGATTCTAGAGGAAATGATTTATATAAAAATTACAAGACAAATAAAATATTTGATATAAAACAAATTTGCAACAGGCAATTTGGTATTGGAGCAGATGGTGTGATTTTTATAGAAGAACCTAATGAAGATAATTATGCAAAAATGATAATCTTTAATTCTGATGGTTCTGAAGCACAAATGTGTGGAAACGGAATTAGGTGTTTAGTTGAGTATCTCCACGTAAATGATTCAATGAATAATAAAAATATAGAATATAAAATTGAGACTAAAGCAGGTTTAAAAATTGCAAAATATATAAATGATGAAATTACAGTAAAAATGGGAGTTCCAATTTTAGAAAGTCAAAATATTCCAACAACTATTGAAAAAAAAATTAATTCAATTCCTTCACACGAATTTATTGAGAAAAATTTTAATAATAAAGGTTATGCAGTAGGGATGGGAAATCCTCATTTAATATTCTTTGTACAAGATTTAGATTCCATTGCTCTTTCTACACTTGGGCCAATATTTGAAAATAATGAATTATTTCCAGAAAAAACTAATGTTCATTTTTGTCAAATCCTAAATAGAGATAACATCAAGGTAAAAGTATGGGAAAGAGGAGCGGGTCCAACCTTAGCCTGTGGGACAGGAGCTTGTGCTATCCATGTAGCAGCCTATAAATTAGGCCTTTGCAACTCGTTGACAATTGTTTCTTTGCCAGGAGGTAATCTTAAAATAGATTGGTCAAAAGACGATTCTGAAGTCATGATGACCGGTAATGCTAAAAAGGTTTTCTCGGGATCAATATTAATAAATTAATGGAAAATAATTTTATATATTTGGATAATGCATCTACGACTCCATTATCTGAGAATGTTTTAAATATAATAAATTCAACTTATAAGAATTATTGGCATAACCCTTCATCAACATACGAGCTAGGGATTAAATGCTCTACATATCTCGAAAAAATTAGATCTAAAATTGCTTACATATTTGAAGCAGATCCCGAGGATATAATTTTTACATCTGGTTCTTCGGAATCAACAAATATTGTATTTAATAATATTTATGAGAACTTCCAAAATGGAAGAGTGGTCATTTCAAATGTTGAACATCAAGCAACAACTATTTGTGCTAATAAACTAAAAAAACAAAATTGGGATATTTACGAATGGAAGGTAGATAATGAAGGAATTTTAAATATTGCTAATATCGATAAAATTTTAACCAATGATACTAAGCTTGTATCAATTATTTGGGGACAAAGTGAAATTGGAACAATTCAACCTGTTCAATTTATAGGTTCCAAATGTGAAGAATTAAATATAATGTTTCATTTAGATGGAACTCAAATATTAAGTAATGGAATATTCAGTTGGAAAGATCTTAAATGTGATTTTTTAAGTTTATCTGCTCATAAATTTGGAGGTCCAAAAGGTATCGGCATTCTCCTAACGAAAGAAAAGTCTCGAATGATTTTAAAAAATAAAGACATATCACTTACCCAAGAATATTCAATTAGACAAGGTACACAAGCTTTGCCATTAATTGCTGGAATGTATGAATCATTAAAGAATATTAAAGGAAAAATAAAATCATATGATCACAAAACAGAATTTCCTTCTAATAAAATAAATAAGCTTAAAAATTATTTTTTTCAAAAAATTGAGGATAATAATCATATAAAGATTACGGGCAGTATTAACCATAGGCTTCCAAATCATATTTCGTTTCTACTTTTAAATAAGCTATTTGATCCTATAAGAGCCTATAAGATTGTTAATTTCATGTCAGAAAATAGAATAGCCATAAGTAGTGGAAGTGCTTGTTCAAGCTCATCTGGGAAACCGAGCTCAACACTTAAAAATATTGGTTTAAAAGATGATGAACTATATTCCAATATTCGTGTTACTTTAGGTTCAATAAACAATAAGTCAGAAATAGATAAATTTTTAGAACTTATTCAAATATGTATTGACAAATTTTAATGGAAACAATTTACAGACTACCTAAAGATTTAAATGAATCTCTTAAGAATATGGAGGATGCAATTATTCCAAGTTTATTAGATTCAAATAAAAGATTTACTATAGAATTTAATTTTGAAGGATTGAAGTTCAACAGAATTGGAATAACTATTTACAATATATTAGCTAAAAATAATAATGTATTCATAACATTTGCTGATCAAGGTGCTGTGGCTTTGGCTCAAAGGGACTATCCAGATATCAAAGATAAAATCTTTACTTTTAAATCATTTAATGAATCAAATAATATAAATAATATTGATAGTGTAATGATATCGATACTTCCTCAGCCATATGATTTTGATTCATTTGAACCTATGTCCGATAATTATCAAGGAACGCATTATTCATTAAATCCTAAATTTGAAGATGCCAATATCGGTATAGGAAGTGTTATTAGAGAGAGACGAAAAAACTTTGTCAAAACTTGGAAAAATATTTATTTTCTTCAGCCTTTAAATAAAGCTGCTCTTATGCATATTTATCCAAATAACTGGTTGCTTTTCAAAGAAGAAAACAAAAAATATTTTTTTAAAAAAGAATTTGAAATTAAACCTGATAATGAATCAATTTTTGTAAATTTATAGATTGAATGTGATAAAAAAAATTTATTCATTTTTCTTAATTGTTCTTGTATTAGTAACATCTCCATTCTTAATAAGATATTTACTAATTAATCAGAAAATAAATATTTTAAATAATATTTATTTTAATTTCCCTGGAATAATTACTAAAAATAAAAAATGTCCTACTTATGATGCTTTATTGAATCAAACGCTAGATGATTCTTTTAGTGTATCAATTATCAATAATAACGGGACAATAATTAGTTCCTATAATGATGAAGTTCCAAGGTTACCAGCATCAAATCAAAAATTATTCTCATCAGCTTATGTTTTAAGTAAATATAAATTAAATAATAATTTAAAGACCTTTTTATTAAAAAAAAATAAAAACAATTATTATTTGCTCGGTCAAGGGGATCCAGATCTGAACTATGAAGATATAATCGAACTAATTTCAAATATTCAAGAAAATAAAACTATTAACTTTAATATTGTAGAAATTGATTCAAAATTAAATTGGCCTAGTGGTTGGACAAATACGGATAAACTTTACGAATATGGATCTCCAATTACATCTCTAGCTATTGAAAGTAATCACAATAAATATGATGATATATATACTTTAAGAAATTTTATTAAAAACTATTTAAAAAGTAAATTTCCTAATTCAAAAGTAAATATAGATTTTTTAGATTCAGAAAAAACATTTTATTTAAAAGATATTACAGAGATAAGTAAGATATATTCAACTCCAATTCTTTCATTATTAACTCTTACAAATTCTGAAAGCCATAATTTTACAGCTGAATCACTCTTTAAAAATGCCTCAAATACATGGAACGATAATGACTATATAAAATTGAAAAAATGGCTTGAAAATAAAGGTCTCCCAGCAACTAATGCTTACTTTGCAGATGCTAGTGGATTGTCTCGAAAAAATAGAATTACAACAAAGTTAGTTGTATTGTTTTTAGATAAAATGAGATATTCTAATAATTTTCAAGCTTATCAATCTACACTTTCAATTACGGGAGTAAGGGGAACATTAGCTAAAAGATTTGTAAATAGTGAATTATCTGGAAAGTTTTTTGGGAAAACGGGGACTCTTTCAAATGTCTTTGCATTATCTGGCTTTTTATATAAAAATGAAAAGCCAATAATTATAAGCATTATCCAAAATTCTAATAAAATTGATAAAGAAAAAGCATTTAAATTATTACGAGATCTTTATTACTTGAAATCTTGTTAATAAAAATATTATTTAAAATATTCTTTTAAATCCCTCTCAACAGAGGGAGGTACCATGTGATTAATTTCACCACCAAATTTTGCAACTTCTTTTACTAAAGAACTACTAAGAAAACTATAATTTGTATTTGTAGATAAAAATATAGTTTCAATATCATTATTAAGAGATTTATTTGTATGAGCAATCTGAAGTTCATACTCAAAATCACTCATTGCTCTTAAGCCTCTAAGAATAAGATTAGCTTTTAGATCATTTGCACAATCCACAGTGAGTCCTGAATAAGAAATAACTTCAATATTAGGTAAATGAGAAAGAGAATTTTTTATTTGTATTATTCTTCTTTCAAGATTAAATGTTGGTGTTTTAGAAGTATTTTCTAAAACAGCAACTACTAGATTGCCAAATATTTTTTCAGCCCTTTCTATTAAGTCAAGATGTCCGTTTGTTAAAGGATCAAAAGTACCTGGATAAAGAATTTTCATGAATTTATTATGATCGAATAAGAAATTTAGTTAAAATAAGATTATTAGATAAATCAATTATGACATTAAATCTAGAAGCAAAAAAAATCTTATTAAGAAAAATACCTCACGGATTATTTATTTGTGGCGTTAGAGACGAGGATAAAAATGATGTGAATGGATTTACAGCAAGTTGGGTGACTCAAGGTTCTTTCACCCCACCATTAGTTGTAATGGCTGTTAGAGCAGAGGGTTCTAGTCATGAAATAATAAAGTCCACCAATAAGTTCTCATTAAATGTGCTCAAAAGTGATCAAAAGGATCTAGCTGCTGTTTTCTTTAAACCCCAAAAAGCATTAGGAGGTAGATTTGAATCTGTTGAATTTAATTTAGGTGAGCTTGGATTGCCTATTTTAGTTGATAGCGTTGGTGGAGTTGAATGTAAAGTTGTTGGAAGTGTTATGCATGGAGACCATACCGTTTTTGTAGGAGAGGTTGAATCTGCTTATCTGAATAATGATGTTGACTCACTAAATTTATCTTCAACTGGCTGGAATTATGGAGGGTAATTATTATAAATGAGTAATTCCTCTATCGAAAAAATAGATAACAAATATAATTTTAAAATTGAATATAAATTAATTAATAATAAAGAGTTATTAAAATCAAGATTATCCGAAATTCCAAAGTCATCTGGTTGTTATCTTTTTAAAGATATTGATAGTAACTTACTTTATATCGGTAAATCTAAAAAACTACGTAGTAGAGTAAGTAGTTACTTTAATAATTATTCAGATTTAACGCCCAGATTAAGTTTGATGGTTCGTCAAATAACTGAAATAGAAATAATAGTCACAGATAGCGAATATGAAGCATTAAATTTAGAGTCAAATTTAATTAAAACAAACAAACCATACTTTAATATTCTTTTAAAGGATGATAAGAAATATCCATATCTTTGTATAACTTGGAGTGAAAAATATCCTCGAATATTTATTACAAGAAGAAGAAGAAATAGAAATAATTTAGATAGATATTATGGACCTTATGTTGATGTCGGATTATTAAGGAGAACATTATTTACGATAAAAAAAATATTTCCACTTAGACAAAGACCAAGACCAGTCTATAAAGATAGAACTTGTTTGAATTATTCAATAGGAAGATGTCCAGGTGTTTGCCAAGAAGTTATATCATCTGACGATTATAAAAAAATAATGAAACAAGTATCTATGATATTTCAGGGAAGAAATGATGACTTAGAAATATTTTTACAAAAAAAAATGTTGCAATTTTCAAATGATTTAGATTATGAGAATGCAGCAAAAATAAGAGACCAAATTTCAGGTTTAAAATTATTAACTGAATCACAAAAAATATCAATACCAGATTCTTCAATTAATAGAGATATCTTTGGAATAGTTTCAGAAAAAAATGTAGCTAGTATACAAATTTTCCAAATGAGATCTGGTAAGCTCATTGGGAGAATTGGTTATAGTCAAAAATTAAATAATGAAGATGAAAATCTCATTCTACAAAAGATATTAGAAGAGCATTATATGAATGTTGAAGCCGTAGAAATACCATCAGAAATTCTTATTCAATATAACCTTCCAAAACAAGCAACCATAGAGGATTGGTTAACGGATCTAAGAAAAAAGAAAGTAAAAATCTTAATCCCAAAAAGAAATAAAAAACATGAAACTGTAGAAATGGTTTTAAAAAATGCGAAATTAGAATTAGATAGAATAATAAATGGTATACAAGATAATGAATCATCAATTGAGGATCTTGCCCAAATACTTGAATTAAGCGAACAACCTAAAAGAATTGAAGGTTATGATATAAGCCATATTCAAGGTAGTGACCCTGTAGCATCACAAGTCGTTTTTATTGATGGGATTCCTTCTAAACAGCATTATAGGAAATATAAAATTAAGGATCCAAATGTTGTTGTAGGACATAGTGATGATTTTGCGTCGATATATGAAGTAATACATAGAAGGTTTAAAAAATGGTCAAGATTTAAAGAAAACGGAGGGGATTTTTCAATATTAAATGATAAAACGAATAGTAAATTAGACAATGAACTTCTATCAGATTGGCCTGATTTAATAATGATTGATGGAGGAAAAGGACAGTTAAATGCAGCTATTAAAGCATTAAAAAAATTAAATCTTGAGGAAGAAGTAACTATATGTTCATTAGCAAAAAAACATGAAGAAATATTTATTCCAGGCTTTACTAAGTCTCTTGATACTGACGAAAATCAAAAAGGAGTTCTTCTATTAAGAAGGGTAAGAGATGAAGCACATAGATTTGCATTATCTTTTCATAGAGACAAAAGATCTAAGAGAATGAATAGATCTCAATTGTCCCAAATCAGTGGATTAGGACCATCAAGAATTAGAGAATTGCTTGAGCATTTTAAATCAATAGACGCGATAAGAATAGCTAGTAAAGAGGATTTATCAAAAGTTAAAGGACTTGGAAAAAATTCAGTAAATGATATATATGAATATTTTAACGAGTTATAAATATTAATTAATTTTTGAAAAATAGATTTCTTGATATTGTTAAATATAACTATATTAAAAATATATATATTTTTAAATTAATCTAGTAATTTGGCAGCTGAAGCATATCTCTGGTTTAAATCACTTCACATTATTGGTGTAGTAGTTTGGTTTGCGGGCCTTTTTTATTTAGTAAGACTTTTTATATATCATGAAGAATCTAAAAATATGGATAATGAATTAAAAATTGCCTTTAATAAACAATACACCTTGATGGAAAAAAGGCTGGCGAATATAATCACAACACCTGGGATGATATTAGCTTTAAGCATGGCTATATGCATGGTTATTATGCATCCAAGTTGGTTAAGTGAGAAGTGGTTACAAATTAAAATTTCTTTTGTTTTAGGATTAGTAATTTATCATTCTTACTGTTACAAAATAATGTATTCATTGCAAAATGGTACTTCAACCATTTCAGCAAAAAACCTTAGATTATTAAATGAATTACCTACTTTATTATTATTTATAATTGTACTTTTAGTTATTTTTAAAAATAATTTTCCAACTAGTGTTGCTACTTGGAGCGTAGTTGGACTAATTATTTTCATGTTGGCTTCAATACAATTATATGCAAAGATTAGAAAGAAAAATGAGAATTCATTAAGTAATGAATAGGGAAGACTTAGTAAAATTAACCTCCAATATTAATAAAAATAGTTGTCCTAAAAATATTAATTTTCACTGTCATACAAAATTTAGTGATGGAAGTTTAGAACCATATGAACTTTTAGAACAAGCTTATAAAAATAATCTGAAATTTTTATCAATAACCGATCATCATACAATTAAAGCTCATGAATATATAAAAAAAAATAATATACTCAAAAATTATCCTAAAGATTCCTTTACATTAATTTCGGGAATAGAAATTAATTGTTTGATTCTGGGATGTTTAGTACATGTAATTGGATTGGGAATAGATATAAAAAGTAAATACCTAAATCCATACATCCTTGGAGAGTCTCCAATAGGTAATGATTTAAATATTAAATCAGTTATTAAAGCAATAAATTCAGCTGGTGGTTTATCATTTCTTGCACACCCAGCGAGATACAGGATTCCCTTTTATAAATTAATTCCAGAGGCCAAAATACAAGGTATTGATGGAATAGAGGTTTGGTACGATTATGAACTTAATGAAGTATGGAATCCTAGTTTATTTGTTTGTTCAGAAATAGATAAATTAGCAGATAAATATTCAATGCTAAAAACATGCGGAACAGATAGTCATGGACTTTCGCTATTAGGTAGATAATTCAGTATTCGTTTTTTTCAATTATTGAATCAGTATTAATAATTATGTTCTTTAAATCTTCAATGAGATCTGATGAACAATTATTCCACATTTTTCTATTGACAATTTCAAGTAATCTTTGTGCAATATCTCTTAAAGCCCATGGATTATTCTCTAGAAAGAAATTCCTAAGATCTAAATCACATAACCATGATTTATAAACTTCCTCATAACACCAATCTGAGACAACTTCAGTAGAAGCATCAAAAGCATATAAGTAATCTAGTGTAGCTGAAAATTCAAACGCTCCTTTATAACCATTATCCTTCATTCCATTTATCCATTTAGGGTTAAGTATTCTTGATATAACAACTTTATTAATTTCATCTTGTAATTTTGAAATATTAGATAATCCAAATTTTGATAAATCACCATGATACATTTCAGGTAATTTACCGCTCAATTTTTTTACTGCTGAAGATAATCCACCCTGAAACTGATAATAATCATCAGAATCTAAAATATCATGTTCCTTATTATCTTGGTTATGAACAACCAACTGCACATTTTTAAGAGCATTTTCTAATGATTTTTTATCCTCTATAGGTTCAAGATTATCACTGTAAATCCACTTACTCCAATTAAGAAAAGATTCTCCAAAATCGTCAATATTTTCCCAATTAGAATTTGAAATTAGTTCTTGCAGACCAGCTCCATATGAACCTGGCGCTGACCCAAATATACGATTAATTGAATCACCATCCCTTAATGCCTCAGCAAGAGGGTTAAATTTATCATCCTCATTAAGATTAGAAACAAGATTTATTGCTTTAGAAGTTAATTTAACTAACTGTGGAAATGCATCTCTAAACATTCCCGAAATCCTTAAAGTAACATCAACCCTTGGTCTTTCGAGAACTGATAAAGGAATGATTTCTAGATCTACTACTCTTCTTGAAGGCCCATCCCAAATAGGCTTTACTCCTAATAAATATAGTATTTGACAAATGTCTTCACCACCATTTCTCATTGTGGATGTTGCCCATACAGATATTGCTATATTTTTTAAATCTTCTCCATTATCTTGTTTGTATAAATTAAGTATTTGTGAAGCTGATTGACAACCAACACTCCATGCTGATTCAGTTGGCAGTCCTCTCGAATCAACTGAAAAGAAATTTTTACCAGTGGGTAAAGCCTCAGTTTTACCTCTCGTAGGGGCTCCAGATGGACCACTTTTTACATATTGTCCATTTAATGAATTAATAAATGATAATTTCTCATTATATGAAGAATTAATGATTGGATATAGAATCTCTTTTTTTAATAATAAAAAATACTTATTATGTTTTTTTTCATTAAAGAAATAGTCTATTATTTTCTGATTTTTATATTTTTCTAGATTTTTTATATTGGTATTCTTTTTGTAAAAAAACAAATATATTAAATACTTTGCTTGTTGTTCCAAAAAATCAATAGCTATTCTAAAGTTTAAAATGTTTTTGTAGGAATAAGTCAACAATATTTTTTTATCCTTTTCACTTAACTTTTGATCATATTTATTTGTCCAAGGATCCAAATCTAGTTTTAAATGTTTTGCTATATATTGAACAATCCCAATTCTATTGGCATTAGGTACTCTAGCGATACACAAGAATAAATTTATTTCATTAATGTAATTCTGCCTATTACCAAAAATATGCAAACCTGTCCTAATTTGAGATTCTTTAATTTTGCAAAGAAAAGAATCAATCTCTTCAATTTGATTATTTTTATTATTTAAAGTGATTTCGTTAAAATCTTTTTTAATTAATTCAAAAATGGATTTTTCTATAATTTCAATCCGATTAGAATCTAATAATTTTGCTTCAAAATATTCGTCTAAATAATTTTCTAATATTGAATATTTTCCATATAATTCTGACCTATCCAAAGGAGGGGTCAAATGATCAATAATTGTAGCAGCAGTTCTTCTTTTAGCCTGGGATCCTTCTCCAGGATCATTTACGATAAAGGGATATATGTTTGGTATTGCTGGACAAATAATATTTGGAAAACATTTATTGCTGAGACCTATAGATTTGCCAGGTAACCATTCAACAGTCCCATGTTTACCAATATGGCAAATAGCATTTGCGTTAAAAACTTTTTCAATCCAAAAATATTGTGCTAAATATCTATGGGGAGGTGGAAGATCGGGAGAATGAATATCTCTATCAGTGTAAGCGTCATAACCTCGTTGAGGTTGAATCAATAATGTTATTTTTCCAAATCTAATACCATTTATTGAGAAGCCTTCATTATCAAGATCGATCGCTTCTGATGGTTTACCCCAACGATCAACAATAATATTTTTTGGTTCAAGTTCTAAATAATTCCAATATTTTAAATATTCACTAAGTGGTAAGTATTCTAATGGTTTATTATTTTGAGATTCAAGATCATTAGTTCTAGTTTTTATAAGTATTGACATTAATTGCGAAGAATCTTGAGGATAATTACAAGATCCAAGATCATAACCTTCTTCTTTTAACCAGTTAAGAATATTTATTATCGAAGATGGTGTATTAAGACCAACACCATTACCGATTCTTCCATTCTTTACTGGATAATTACTTATTACTAAACAAATTTTTTTATCAAAATTATTAAGATTTTGAAGTTTCACATAATTTGTTGCCAATTTTGAAATCCATTTAATACCTACTTGATCAGCTTTGTAACTAGTTATTTCAGTATAGAGTGTATTTTTTTTAGAAATTATTTCTTTAAATGCTGAAGGACACGTAGTAATTCTTCCATCAAATTCGGGAATAATTATTTGCATTAATAAATCAGATAAATTCATTCCAATGGATGAATTTAACCAATTTTGTCTTGATGTATTAGATGAAAGAAGCTGTAAAATTGGGATTTTGAGAGAAGTAAAAATATTTGTAGAATTTTCAATTAAATTATTATTTTTAATTTGAGATGAAGAAAATGAAGTTGTGGTAATTATTATTTTAATATCTTCTTTTTTAAAAATTTCTATTAATTTCTTTTGAATATTATGGTCTTTTAGAGTTGAAATAAAAAATGTTTTAGGGGAAAGTCCGCATTTTCTTAACTGCAAGTTAAGTTTTTTGTTTACTTCAATTTCATTTGCCAAAAAAAGCGATTTATAGGATATTATTCCTATCTTTTCGCCTTTTTCAATTTTCCAATCATACAAATAAGGATCTGCATAAGAAGAAATCTTCAAAAACTTATCAGGAATTAATGTTTCATCTATCTTGAGATAATTTAAACAATTAAGAAATTTTCTATAATTTTCCAGTCCTCCAGATCTTAGTAATTTAGAAATATTTAGTGCGACATCTTTATCTATACTACTTATTTCAGATAATGAAACTTCCTGGTCAAGAGTACCTGATAGGATTACTAGCTTTCTTTTTTTATCAACTGCTTGCCAATTTAAAAGTTGTTCAATTCCATAGTTCCATGTACCTTTATCACCGAATAATCTTAGTACAACAACTTTTGCATAATTAATTGTTTTTAATAGATAATTATCTACTTGAGCTGCAGAATTTAAGTTAGAAATTTCTAAAGCTCTTATATTATTTTTTAATGAAGCAAATTCTTTTTCTATCAATAAGTTTGATAAGAGATTTAAATCAGCTTTGACACTTGTTATAAAAATAAAATCTGCAACTGGTTGTTCTATTAAATCATCCTTATTCTTTTCATTTCCTGCTACATTTAATATCCTATGCATTTTTATATATAAATAAGGTTTAGAATAAGTAAGTAGGATAAAACAAGTTTACCTTAATTAATTAAATTTAATATGCATGAATTTCTTCCGTACGCCTGGTTCGAAGGTAAATGTATTCCATTTAAAGAAGCAAAAATATCAATAGCTACTCATGCACTACATTATGGTACTGCCGCATTTGGAGGAATGAGAGCGATACCTAACCCTTCGAATAAAGAAGAATTCCTTTTGTTTAGAACTGATAAACACATAAAAAGATTATCTCAAAGCGCAAAATTACTCTTAACTGATATTTCTGAAGAATATATTTTTAATGCCTTAGAAGAAGTTATAAAAAGAAACAAACCGAAAAAACCTATCTACATAAGACCATTTGTATATACAAGTGATTTAGGTATAGCACCAAGGTTACATAATATTGAAACAGATTTCTTTATTTATTGTATTGAACTAGGAGATTATCTATCCCCAGATGGTGTTTCTTGTAGGATGAGCAGTTGGACTAGACAAGAAGATAGATCTCTCCCTTTGCGAGGGAAAATAAGTGGAGCTTATATTACTAGTTCATTAGCTAAAACAGAGGCAAGTTTATCTGGGTTTGATGAAGCCTTGCTATTAAATTCAAGTGGTAAGGTAAGCGAAGCTAGTGGTATGAATTTATTTATTGTAAGAAATGGAGACTTAATCACTCCTGGTGTTGATCAAGATATCCTTGAGGGGATTACTAGAGCTAGTGTAATTGAATTAGCAAAATCATTTGGAATAAATGTAATTGAAAGACCTGTTGATAAAACAGAGTTATTAATAGCAGATGAGGTTTTTCTAACTGGCACAGCAGCGAAAATTACACCAGTTAAAAAAATTGAATCAACTGAATTAAATATTGAAAGACCAATAATGAATAAATTAAAAAGTAAGCTTATAGAAATAACAGAAGGGCGTTCTCAAGACTATGATAATTGGGTAACAAGAATTTCACTACAATAAATAGATTTTTACCAAAAAATGGAATCTTTCAGAACCTATTTAAATAGAGATGAAAAACCATTAATTATTTTTGACGGAGGTACTGGAACATCTTTTCAGAACTTAAATCTTAATGCAGATGACTTTGGAGGAAAAGAATTAGAGGGATGTAATGAAAACCTTGTGTTATCTTCGCCAAAGTATGTTGAAAAGGTTCATAATTCATTTTTAGAAGCAGGCTGTCATGTTATAGAAACTAATACATTTGGAGCCTCATCAATAGTTCTTGATGAATATGATATTGCGGATAAAGCTTATGAGATTAATAAAAGTGCTGCATTAATAGCAAAAAAAGCCGCTTCCAAATACTCATCAATTGATAAACCAAGGTTTGTGGCCGGTTCAATTGGGCCAACAACTAAACTACCCACCTTAGGACATATAGATTTTGATGACTTAAAGCAATCATATAAAGAACAAATTTATGGTCTTATAGATGGAGGGGTTGATCTTCTTTTGATTGAAACTTGCCAGGATGTTTTACAAATTAAATCTGCCTTATTAGCTTCAAAAGAAATTCTTGAAAGTAAAAATATTGATATACCTTTAATGGTATCTATAACAATGGAAACAACAGGTACTATGCTTGTTGGATCTGATATTGCATCTGCATTAACAATATTAGAGCCATTTAATATAGATATCCTTGGACTTAATTGTGCAACTGGTCCAGAGCAAATGAAGGAACATATTAAATATTTGTCTGAAAATTCGCCCTTCGCTATAAGCTGTATTCCCAATGCAGGACTTCCTGAAAATATTGGTGGTGTAGCTCACTACAGATTAAAGCCAATAGAATTAAAGATGCAGTTAATGAATTTTATATATGACTTTAATGTTCAATTAATAGGTGGATGTTGTGGGACAACACCTGAACACATAAAATATCTTTCTTCAATAATCGATGAAATTATTGATAATGAAAGGACAAATAACAATGGTAAGTATATTTCAAGCGGTTTTATCCCTTCTGCATCATCAATATATAATTCTGTGCCATACAAACAAGACAATTCAATTTTGATAATAGGAGAAAGATTAAATGCAAGTGGTTCGAAAAAGGTAAGGGAGTTATTAAATAACGACGATTGGGATGGCTTAGTTTCAATTGCCAAGCAACAACAAAAAGAAAATGCACATGTTCTTGATGTAAATGTCGATTATGTGGGAAGAGACGGAGTAAAAGATATGAAAGAAATAATTTCAAGACTAGTTACCAATATAAATTTACCATTAATGATTGACTCTACAGATGCCGACAAAATGGAAAGTGGTTTAAAGTCAGCAGGCGGAAAATGTATTATAAATTCAACCAATTACGAAGATGGTGATGAAAGGTTTGATCAAGTTCTTAGTTTAGCCTTAGGTTATGGTTCAGGGCTTGTTGTGGGAACTATTGATGAAGATGGAATGGCAAGAAATTCAGATAAAAAATATAACATTGTTAAAAGAGCAATTAATAGAACCAGAGAATGTGGTTTATCTGATTATGAGCTCTTTTTTGATCCATTAGCACTTCCAATTTCAACTGGAATAGAGGAAGATAGACTAAATGCTAAAGAGACAATTAATGCTATCTCTAAAATTCGTGAAAACTTTCCAGAAATCCATATAATATTAGGGATTTCGAACATAAGTTTTGGTCTATCACCATTATCTAGAATTAATTTAAATTCAATATTTTTAGATGAGTGCATTAAGGCAGGATTGGATTCTGCTATCATCGCCCCAAATAAGATTTTGCCATTATCAAAAATTTCTGAAGAAACTAAAAAGCTTTGCTTAGATTTGATATATGACAAAAGAGAATTCGAAAATGATATTTGTATTTATGATCCATTAGTAGAACTAACAAAGGCTTTTCAAGATTTATCTATTCAGGATTTCAAAAAAGCATCTTTAGAAAATAAAAAACTAACTCTGGAAGAAAGTCTAAAAAATCATATTATTGATGGAGAAAAAATAGGTTTAGAGGATCAATTAAATAAAGCGTTAAAAAAATATAAACCTCTAGAAATAATTAATACCTTTTTACTTGATGGGATGAAAGTTGTAGGAGATTTATTTGGCTCAGGTCAAATGCAATTGCCATTTGTACTCCAATCCGCTGAAACAATGAAATTTGCTGTTTCAATTCTAGAACCATATATGGAAACTGTAGATGAAAACATATCAAATGGAAAACTCTTAATTGCAACTGTTAAAGGCGATGTTCATGATATTGGAAAAAATTTGGTTGACATAATACTTACAAATAATGGTTATGACGTTATAAATCTTGGAATAAAGCAAGATGTTTCAGCAATTATAGATGCACAAAAAAAACACAATGCAGATTGCATCGCTATGAGCGGATTACTTGTTAAATCAACTGCTTTTATGAAAGATAATTTAGAGGCTTTTAACAATGAAAATATTAGTGTACCAGTAATATTAGGAGGTGCAGCCTTAACCCCAAAATTTGTAAATGAGGACTGCAGCAAAATATATAAAGGGAAAATATTGTACGGAAAAGACGCGTTTACTGATCTTAAATTCATGAATGAATATATGGATAATAAAAAAAAGGGTAATTGGTCAAATACAGAGGGTTTTATTAACAATGAGGGTATAAATATTAATTTAGCCTCATCAAAATCCAACTCTCAAGCTGTTAAAAAATTAATATCCATACATACCGAGACTTCCAAATTAAATTTAAAAGAAAATTTTATAAGATCCAAATTTATAAATGAAGAAGAACCAATTCAAGCCCCTTTCTTGGGAACCAAAGTCTTGAACGAGGTTGATATAGATTTAAATAAGTTAATTTTTTATCTAGATACAAAAGCTCTATTTAGCGGACAATGGCAAATAAAAAAAGGAAAAAACCAAAGCGTAGATGAATATAATAACTATTTGGATTCATATGCTAAACCATTGTTAGATAGATGGTTAGAGACAATTATAGAAAAAAAACTTATTTCACCCAAAGCAGTTTATGGATATTTCAGATGCGGTAGAAAAGATAATAGTATTTACTTATTTGATGAAAAATCATTAAATAAAATTTCCCAATTTAATTTCCCAAGACAAAAATCTGGGAATAATTTATGCATAGCTGATTTTTATTGTGATTTGAAAAATGATAAACCGATAGATATATTCCCTATGCAGGCGGTTACGATGGGCAATATTGCGAGTGAATATTCTCAAAAATTATTTAAAGAAGATAAATATAGCGATTATTTATTATTCCATGGACTTACAGTGCAATTAGCAGAAGCTCTAGCTGAGTATGTTCATGCATTAATTCGTATTGAATGTGGTTTTAGGACTGAAGAACCAGACAAAAATAGAGAAATACTAGCTCAAAAATATAGAGGAGCTAGATATTCTTTTGGTTATCCTGCATGTCCAAAAGTATCTGATTCAAACATACAATTATCATTGTTGGATGCAAAAAGAATAAACTTGACCATGGATGAATCTGAACAACTTCATCCAGAACAAAGTACAACAGCTATCATTTCATTACACTCAAAAGCTAAATATTTCAGCGCTTAAACTAAATCTTTAGTTATTTTCTAAATATTCAATAATTTCTTCTTGTAGATCTACCATCGTTTCATTATCACCCAAATCAAGTCCCTCACCCGCCGCGTCCTGTGTTAACTCAAGATAATATGAAGCACCATCACTAGATAAAAATTCTAATGCAGAAGTTTCATCACTATCTTTAAAAGCTTCATAAAGAGCTTTAAATGCTATGTTTTCAGTAAAGTCCCAATCCATAATGAAAAAAACCTTATTAGAATTATTACCTCCTTACCCCCCATACTCGTCAACCTTTTTTAAAGAAATGTTGGTGTTTTATTATTATTAAAAAATCTATGACCATAAATAATCGAGATCAGTTGAATGTCTTAGGAGAAAAAATTGAGGTTTGTAGCTGCGCACCTATGACAGGTTGGTTCAGAGATGGATTTTGCAACTTTGACAAAAATGATGGAGGTAATCATTCCATATGTTGTGTAATGGATGATAATTTCCTGAAATATAGTAAATCACAAGGTAATGATTTAATAACTCCCATGCCTATTTATTCATTCCCAGGACTAAAGGATGGTGATCATTGGTGTATTTGTCTTGATAGGTGGAAGCAAGCATTATTAGACGGTCTTGCACCAAAAGTCATATTAGAATCAACGAATATTGTAGTCTTAGAATCAGTACCTCTGGAAAAATTGAAAGAATATCAATTTAATAAAAAGTAATTACAAATTAATTATTTTTTTTAAAATGATTATGATAATTTTTTTTATATGAGTTTAGAAATATATTGGAAAAAAGCACTAGAGCAAACTCGATTGTCAATTGATGATAAATCATTATATCCTCTCAAAACTGATATTATTACAAGAGATTTATATGAAAAAGACGACTTCATAATTAGGAAACTCGATACTTCAAAATTTAATAAAAAAAAAATTTATGGTCCTAAGCAGAATCCATTTTGTCCTTGGGAAAAGATACTAGAAATTGATAAAGTTGGTGATAGTCATCAACTAATATTAAATAAGTATCCTGTACAAAAAGGTCATATTTTACTGATTACAAATAAATGGAAACCTCAAAATGGATGGTTAGATATTAAAGATTGGGAAGCTATCCAACAAGTTAATAAAGATACTAGTGGATTATGGTTTTTCAATAGTTCTCCAAATGCGGGGGCAAGTCAACCTCACAGGCATTTTCAACTTCTGCGTAGATCTAGAGGTGAGATATCATGCCCTAGAGAAAAGTGGTTTTTAGAAATGAATTCATATCAAAATTTAAATAGTAAGCTTAAAAAAAGTATTATTGTATCCAAATTTAATTTTTCAGAAAATTCATCATCTCTTTTTGAATTTTATTTAGAATTATGCAAGAGATTAGGACTTGGTGATCCTATTAGTGATGAGAAACCAATATATCCTTACAATATTTTAATAACTAATAAATGGATCGCAATTATAAGGAGAAAAAATGATCATATCCATGGTTTTAGCATTAACAGTTTAGGTTTTGCAGGTTATCTGTTAGTAACTGAAAAATCAAATATTAATTATTTAAAGAAATTTGGCCCTGAAAAACTTCTAGAAAGTTTTGTTTGAATACTAGTTAGTTACTTCAACTTCTTTATCTCTGCTTATTTGGCTTTCGAGAACATCTATAGATGCTGTTACAGAGGCGATTTTACGTTCAAGTGAATCCTTAATATAATTGAGCATTTCTAATTTCTTATGTTGATAAAAACTCTTTTTTTCTTTAGATGACTTGAAATAGCAATTAAACATTTTTATTTTTATTATAAAAAGATACTTAATTGACTTGTGACATGAAAATAAATTGGTTTTAATTTAAAAACAATATTCCATATGGACTTTCAATTTTTTTTGAATAAAATTAAATAAATTCCTTACTATTAAAGAAAATATTTTTGAATATTCCTGAAAATTCAAATACAAAAAGAATTTCAATTGATTTACCAGAGGAACTAATTTCCAGGTTTGATCAATTACGAAAAGAGTGGGGGTTTAGAGCAAGAGGACCTGTAATAGAAAAGATACTTAAAGAACTTCTTCAAGAAGATGATTTACTCCCTAAGAACCAACAGCAAGAAATAAACTTTAACGAGAAGAAGAAGAATGAAAAATTAAATATTGATGAAGATACTGCATTGGTATTAATTAAACCAGACAAAAAAAAAGAAGTTAATGAGGAGATATCATTGAATAAAAGAGTTTCAGTTAACAATCAATATAAAGAAAAAGCTAGCTTAAACATAAGCCTTCCCAATTTTGTTGAAAAAAAAGTAAGGAATTTAAGAAGAAGTATTAATAGTGAAAAATTAAAGGAGAATATTAATGATATTCAAATTAATACAATTAAAGAAACTGAATTAATAAAATGTCGAATTGAGTTAATTAGTCATTGGAAAACCTTATATGGATCAGTTCCTAATGATCATGTAGTAGAAGCTTCGATGGATTGGTTTGAAAGGGATATATGGCCTAACCTTGATGGAACTGAAAATCTACCCTTTACGTGGAGTGCAGCCAATAAATTAATGTCTGAATTATGCCCATTTTGGATAAAGAAAAATCCGTCCCTTGAAATTGTGTTATTAATGATTGGCGTTTTAGAAGACCCTTTTGCTACATCAGATCTAATTAATAGGATACCAACACTTACGAGAAGGTTTGTATGTAGATTTAAGCGAAATAACAGATCAAATTCATTTGAAACTTTGGACTCAACAATGACAGTTCATGGAGCACTTAAATTATTGAATTTATCAACATCAGCAGGATCAGCTCATACGTTGCGTAAAATTAGGGAGGCCTATAAATCAATAGCCTTAGAGACGCATCCAGATGCTGGTGGATCAACAGATCAAATGAGAAAATTAAATGAAGCGTATCAATTGCTAAAAAATCTATATAGAAATTAGTATACTCATTCTTATATAAGACTTATAATTGGTCTACTTAATAGTCTTATATAAGATAGCTGTGAAGTGAAAAATTGCTGAACTTCATAAATCAATTATTATCCAATTTTATGGAAAAAATCATTATGTATAAACGGAAATTAAAATAAAATAATTAACTATAAAAAATATATTATTTTTGTATAATAATTCTTATATGAGACTTATTATTGGTCCAATTTATAGTCTCATAATAGATATATAAGATAGTGAAATTTATCAATTTGCAGAAATCATTCTCAAACGTCTTAATACATGGGAAAAATTAAAAATGCAGTAATAATTCATTATATTATGTCCTATCAATGTCCAGGAATATAATAATGTCTAAGAAGTACTGCAATATCTTCGTTTTATGTCAACCAGTACTGCCTTATAGACAGTACTACTTACTTTGAAGCTTTTGAATAGCAGTTTGTTTATCAATACTAGGGACATCGCTTAAACCGTTTGCATCAAACCAAGGAGCACTAGCCCAATCAAAACCTTCGCCAAAAGTGTTATCTGGTGCAGTTATGTACCAATGACATGAAGTGTCAGGAACATCGACAGCACATTTTGACCAATCATCTGACCACTGAGGAACTTGTACCCACAGTACTGAAGATAGTAATAAAGATAGAAGATTTATCATGATAATTATCATACAGCATTAATTAGTTTTATTGGGTTATTAGCTATCTTATATAAGAATTGTTTTTAGACTAGTTATTAGTCTTATATAAGACTAGCAATACATTTAATCCCTTAATTTAGTATTAAATCTTTTTTCGATATTAGAAATGATATTTGAATGTATTGATGCAATATCCGAGTCAAGTAATGTTTTATCTTTATCTCTATAAGATAATCTAAATGTATAACTTATTTGATCATCTCCAAATTTAGTATCTTCAAAAACATCAATTAAATTTACATCCTCTAAAAGATTTTTTCCTGTTTTTCTTATCTGTGATGTTATTTCGCTAATTATAAATTTCTTACTGAAAACAAAATTTATATCCCTTTCCATTTTCGGAACAATTGGGTATTGCTTATATATTGGAATCCATTTATTTTTTCTTGTACTAGCATACAAGAGGTTAGAGACATTTATTCTAAATAAATAAACTTTTTTTAATGACTTCCTATCTAATATTAGTTTGGGATGTATTTCACCAAAATAACCTGAATCTTTTCCTTCAATGACTAATTTCGCTGTTCTTCCTGGATGAAGGAAATCAATTGAATCTGTAGGTTTATCCTCAATTTTAATATTCAAAGATGATAAAGCTTCCTTTAACTTTCCCCTAGCCTGGTAATAATTAAGATCGTTATCCTTACCTGAATTTTTCCATTTTCCAAATTTTCTATTTCCATAAATCGCACCATTTAGAATTTCTTCTTGAATGAATTCAGGTTCCTTTTGAAAAATATTTCCAATTTCAAATATATAACAACTTGTTTGTCCAGCTTTTATATTACGGTTCACTATCTCCAAATGTTCTTTCCAGATATTATCTCTTAGGCAACTAGTTTCTAATAACAATGGATTAGCAATCTTTATAAGTTTTTCATTATCTTCAGGAACAAGAGAGTAGCTTAGTACCTCGTTAAAACCATTTTCTATAAAACCATTTTTTATTTTTCGCAATGCCAACTGTTCTGATGACAATTTTCCAGGCTTAATTGGATTAGGAAGGTTTAAGTCAAATCTGTCATACCCTATTAATCTCGCAATTTCTTCAATTAAATCAATTTCTCTTATTAAATCATGTGATCTATTAGGAAGTACTTCTACATCCCAGCCATATTCTTTATTCTTTAAAGAACAACCTATGAGTGTTAATTTATCAACTATTTCGTTATCAGATAAATTTCTTTTTTCAAATTGATCGTTAATTATTAATGGACCAAGAATTTTATGTATTCGATTTCTTCGTAGTTTAATAAATATATCCTCATTATTTTTTAAATTGGAGGTATTGATGATTGGTGTATTAATAGAAAAATATTCTTCTAAAAGATTAATTGCCCTTGTTACTGCACTTATTGTATTTTTTGATGAAATCCCTTTTTCATACCTACTACTAGATTCTGTTCTTATACCAGCCGCCTTTGAAGATTTTCTTATAGTGACTGGACTAAAAACAGCACCTTCAAGGTAAATAGAAGACGTAGTATTGCTTACAGATGTCTCTAGACCACCTATCACCCCTGCAATAGCAACAGGTTTATCGCAACAAGTAACTACTGTAATATTTTCATTTAATTCATATTTTTTACCATCTAAACAAACAAGACTTTCGTTATCCTGGGCTTTTCGTACAGAAAAGTCTTCTGGAGAAACTTCCTTTCCAATTAAGTTAGATAGTTTTTCTTTATCAAACGCATGTAAGGGTTGCCCTTGTTCTAAAAGAATATAGTTTGTCAAATCAACTAGAAGATTTATCGACTTTATACCTGATTTTTCTATACGGTCTATAAGCCATTTTGGCGATAATTTATCTCCAGAAACTCCATCAATGCAGCTTATTGTATAAATACAATTAGATTCTATAGCCTCTGGACAAAGTTTAATTCCCTTAAGTAAATCAATATTGTATTTGTGGTTTAATTCTGGAAAATTTAAAGTGGATTCTAAAAGGGCAGAAATTTCGCGGGCTATACCTATAACAGACATTCCGTCAGGTCTATTAGCTGTAATAGCTAAATCATATATATAATCATTTAATTGAAGCAAATCAGACCCTGGAGTGCCCAATTCATGTTTTAAGGCTAAATCTTCATCAATGATCTCTATGCCATCGCTAGAGTCTTCTAATCCAAGCTCCTGCAGAGAGCATATCATTCCTTCACTAATGACACCTCTAATTTCACTTCTTTTAATAGTTAAGTCAACTGCATTTAATTTCGCGCCAACAGTAGCAACATAAACATAAATATTTGGTTTAATATTGCGCGCACCACAAATAATTTGTAAATTCTTTGAAGTACCAATATCGACTTGGCAAATTGAAAGTTTGTCAGATCCTTCGTGTTTTAAAACAGATAATACCTTACCTAAAACAACGCCATTTACATTTTCTGAACAATCTTCTAATGATTCGACCTCAAATCCACCAATAGACAATTTCTCAGAGAGATCTTCAGGAGTAGAAGTAATATCTACTAAATTTTTCAACCAATTTTGAGAAACTTTCATGTATATTTTTTAATCAATGATAATAAAAGAAATGAGTATATCTTCAAAAAAGTTTGTTGAAGATGTACAATAGAAAATTATACAATAAAGTATTAATCAAAATGGCAAAAAAAGGGACAAGAGTTGTAGTGACCCTGGAGTGTACAGAAGCTAGGACTAGCACAGATCCTAAGAGATCAAATGGTGTCTCAAGATATACTACTGAAAAGAATCGTAGAAATACAACTGAAAGATTAGAACTAAAAAAGTTTAATCCTCATTTAAACAGAATGACAATTCACAAAGAAATAAAATAATCAAATTAAATCATGCCTAATTCAATTTTTAAAAAACAATTATCACCTATCAAACCTGGAGATCCTATTGACTATAAGGATGTAGAACTACTAAAAAAATTCATAACTGAGAGGGGTAAAATCCTACCAAGAAGGATGACAGGTTTAACCTCTAAGCAACAAAGAGATCTTACATTAGCAGTAAAAAGAGCCAGAATTGTAGCTCTTTTACCCTTCGTAAATCCTGAAGGATAATTTCATATTGAATATAGTTGGCACTATAATTTATATCACAAATATTTGAAAGATTTAACTAATTTAAAAACATACATTATTGACTCTGATGATCCACATGAGGTTGACGACGCTATTTCATTAGAAATAAAAGAAAGAAATAGAAAAAATTTATGGATACATATAAGTAATCCATGCAAACTCTTTTTGCATGACTCTAATGTTGATTTAGATGCAAGAAAGAGAAATAGCAGTTTATATTTAATTGATCAATATGTCCCAATGCTACCTAAAGATATTCTTGAAAAGGCAAATCTAGCTCAAAATAAAATTTCAGAAACAATAAGTGCGGCAATAGAATTCAATGACGATGGATCAATAAATAAATATGAAATAACTGAAGCAATAATTAAACCAAAATATCAATTAACATATGAAGATGCAAATGAAATATTTGAATTAGAACCTAAAGAAGAAATAGAATTAATTGAGATTAAAAATTTATTAGAAAAAAGTATTACATTTAGAAAGAAACAAGGAGCAATTATTTTTGAAAGTCCTAATAGTAAAATTAAATTATATAATGATAAGATTGTATTAAATAAATTAGAGAAAACAATATCACAAATTATAGTTGCAGAATCAATGATATTAATGGGTTATGTAACAAGTTTATT
>CACNAI010000016.1 GCA_902618335.1 uncultured Prochlorococcus sp.
TTGATACTATAATGATGATCTATGTTTGTGGATATCTATCTCATGGATATATCCAAAAGAAATTATTATGATAATAAAGGCTTTACTTTGATGGAGCTTATTGTAGTAGTAGCTGGTTTAGCGATATTATCTAGTTTATCAATACCAAATATATTAGGCAGAATCAAACTAAATAGAGTAGAAGAAGCTAAAGCATTAATGAATAGTTATGCCTTAGATTGTTTAGGTAAATATAGGATATCTACAGATCCTGCTAATTTCATTGAAACTGCAACTCCAGATGATTTGGATAATTTAAGACTATCGACCTTACAGTATAAGATTGATGGAGATAAGAATAAATGTTCACATGTTGCAATCACACCTTTAAATGATAATGAAAAAGACCTATTCGCTTTTGATTTCAGAATGTCAAGTGATGGGCTAATACTTAAAACAGCCATACCTTCTAATAATCCCAACTTCCTTAATTCATGCAGAAGTTGGGCAGGGAAAAATTGCGGGTTATCTGATGCGCAAGTTGCAGAGTTTGCTCGACAAGCTGCCATAGCAAAAGCTAGAGCAACATGCGATGCAGAATATAATGCATGGTTAAGTGCTGGCAACAGTGGTGAATATGTAAGTTGGGATAGAAAGAAAGAAAGCTGTACTAAAGAAGCTTTTGCTTTTGAAGGAAAGCCAGTAAATTCTCTTGAAGCAGTTAATCTTGCTTTAAAAGAAAAGTATGGAAGAGCATGCGCGGATTGGAGAGAATCAAAAAAAAATAGTATTAGTCCAAATGGCAATTCTGAAACCAAAAATCCAGAATGTGGGGGTGTTCCATATTGGTTTCATTCAGGAAATATATTTACAACCCAAGCAGCTTGGACTGCTCACGACAATCTTATAAAAGAACAAGCATGCATTCAAAATAGAGCGAATGCTTTAAATGGAGGAGTAGATGGCAAATATACTTATAACCCTGCAGGTCCACCCCCCTGCGGCAAAGTAGTTTGGTTTTGTAATGGAGAAGAGTATGAAACAATTGAGGCATATAGAACTACATCTTGTGGTGCACCGGAACCAGATCCTACTCCTGATCCAACACCTCCACATTGTGTAAATTTTGAGCCACATAAAAATTGTCCTCAAAAAAAACCTGGATCAAGAATGTCTCCAGATCATCCCAACTGTAAGTGTAAATAAATGTCAAATAATCAATATACAGCTACTAGTGTAAGAAAGTTAGTAGATGAGTTTTTCTCTCTTCAATGGTGCAGAGATAATTATGTAGTTCCTTTATATAGAGAGACTTCTTTGCCTATGAGTAAGGGGATAATAAAAATAGCCATTGCAAATTATTCATACTTAGCAACTTTAGCTTCGCCAATAGAGGAAAGGCTAAATCAGGCAGGCTGTACATGTGAATTTATTAAGAAATCTCAAGAAGAAATACAAGAAATTTTAGATTTGGCTTCTGAGGAAAGATTCATAAGCGGTGACTCAATAGAATTGTCGCAATTTGATGAAGATGCTGTTTTAGAAGCCATAAAAGCAACTTCAGATATTGATGAAGAAAAATACGATTTTCAATTTGATAATGATGATTCCTTGATAGCGGAAGTTGATGAGGTAGATTTAGCGACTGAGATGATGGAAAGTAAAATACAAAATGCAGCAGGTGCAATCCTCATAAATTCAAAAAAGGATAACGTATCTGATATTCATATAGCTCCGAAAGAAGATATATATAAAATCAGAGTCAGGAAAGATGGAGTTATGCAGCCTTTTATGACTATCCCAAAAGGATCTGGATTTAAACTTATTGCTTGTTTAAAAAATATGGCAAATATGGATATTGCGGAAAAAAGAGCTAGCCAAGACGGAAAAATTCTAAGGAAATTTGAGGGCAATAGAATGGAATTTCGTTGTTCAACAGTAAGAGAAAAAGATGGCGAAAAAATGGTTTTAAGAATATTAAATAGTGACGATTCTGTATTAAACCTTGATACTCTAATACACGTTGAGGAGGTAAGAAATAATTTTAGAAAAATTATGAATACTACGAATGGAATAATAATTGTTTCTGGACCAACAGGCTCTGGTAAATCAACTACGTTAGCCGCAGCACTAAAAGAGAAAGATAATGGAGAGATCAACATTGTAACTGCTGAAGATCCAGTTGAATACAATCTTGGAGGAGATATAAGTCAGGTACAGGTCAACAAAGCAAAGGGTGAAAACTTTGCAAAATTACTAAGAACTTTCTTAAGACAAGACCCTGATGTAATACTAATTGGAGAAACAAGAGACCCAGAAACGGCAGAAGCCTCTCTTGATGCAGCAGAAACTGGACACTTAGTATTTACCACACTACATGCAAACTCTTCATGCACTTCCTTAACGAGGCTTTTAGACATGGAAGTTCCCAAATATAAATTAAATTCGAGTGTAAGAGGAGTACTAGCTCAAAGATTAGTAAGAAAGGTATGCAATGGATGTGGAGTTAAAAGGCCAATAAATGAGAACGAGGCAAGAGAATTTAATATACCTCTGAATACCCAAGTAATATATGCGAATAAATTAACTTCTGAGGAAAAAGCTATAAGAAAAAAAGAAGGGTCATTATGTGTTAAATGTAATGGTTCTGGATACAAAGGAAGAATTGGTGTTTATGAATTATTAGTTTTGAACAGAAAAATACAAAATGCTATCGCAGAGGGTAAAACCACAAGAGAAGTTGAAAATTTAGCTATAAAAGAGAACTCAATGCTCACACTCTCTCAATACGGTGTAGAGTTAGTTAAAGAGCAATTAACTACAATTGCAGAAATTGTAAGAGTATGCAGTCAATCAGATTAATCTTGTTTTATGTCAATAGCTAGAGAAATAGTTGGTTTTGCAATGGAGGCAGGATCTTCTGACATCCATCTTGAAGAGGATTCCCCCATAGCAGTGAGGGTAAATTCTGATATTAAAGTAAGTCCTCAAAAACTAGATTCAGAAGATATGGATCAACTACTACTAGAGTTACTAGGTGAAGAGAAACTTAATGAATATAATCAAACTGGAGATTTAGATAGTTCTATAGGCTTGGAAGGATTATCTAGATTAAGAATTAATGCTTACATAGCAAATGAGAAGAGATGCCTTACACTTAGGCTTCTCCCAAATGATCTTCCAAGATGGCAAGATTTAGGCTTGCCAGATGCTTTCATAAATTTGTCAAAGCTTCATAGAGGTTTGGTCTTATGCACAGGGCCTACAGGATCAGGAAAGTCAACAACTCTAGCTGCTTTTATTAATTGCATGCTAGAAACTCAGCAAAGACATATTCTTACTATTGAAGACCCAATAGAATTTATTTTTAAACATACTGAGAAGTCAATTATTCACCAAAGAGAAGTTAAAAGAGATACTAATTCGTTTTCTATTGCTTTAAGAGCAGCTCTTAGAGAAGATCCAGACGTAATTTACATAGGAGAGATGAGGGACTTAGAAACAATACAATTAGCTATAACTGCAGCAGAAACTGGTCATCTAGTATTAGGCACTTTACATACCTCATCAGCAGCAAAGACAGTAGAAAGAATTGTAGATGTCTTCCCTTCTGAACAACAAGAACAAGCAAGATTACAAGTTTCTACTTCTTTAGCTGGAATCATGTCTCAAACCTTATGCAAAAATACTAAAGGTAAAAGATCACTTGCCTACGAGTTGATGGTTAATACCCCAGCGATAGGTAACTTGATTAGAGAAAAAAAAGTTAGTGAAATTTATTCTCAATTACAGTCTGGGAGTAAATATGGCATGAGTACTCTCGAACAATGTCTAAATAATTTATATTCAGAAGGTCTTATAACACAAGAAGAAGCATTGGGTAAGGCTTCAAACGTCAAAGCAATTAATTTTTAAAAAAAAATGGTTGAATATGGGAAATCTAATATAGTCTCTATAAAAGAAGAGAGAACTCCGCCCACAATGCTTTTTGGCATTACATTTGGAGAAGTTTCCCATTTAGATTATGAGCCAGATACAAAATTAAAAGTCCCACAAGAAGATTTGCTTATTTTCTTTAGGCAAATGTCGGTAATGCTAAAAAGTGGCGTCCCTCTAGCTCAAGCATTAGAGTTATTGGCTGAAAATGTTAATAATAAAAAGTTTGGTTCAAACATATATGATGTTTCAAAAAGACTTGGAGGAGGAGAAGAATTATCTTCTAGCTTAGGAATTTATCAAAGAATATTTAGCCCAATAATGATTGGACTTATTGAGGCTGGAGAAGCAGGGGGGATATTATCACAAGTTTTAGAACGACTAGCTGCATTAATTGAAGCCCAAAGTAAAATAAAGAGTCAAATAAAAGGAGCATTAATTTACCCAGTATTAATTCTTGTTTTAGCTATAGCTGTAAGCCTCGGACTCTTAATTGGCATAGTTCCACAATTTGAAACTTTGTTTTCTGGTATGGGAGCTAAGCTTCCTGCTTTAACTGCTTTCATGTTGACCTTATCGCGATTAGTGACGTCTTGGAATTTTGCAATTGGTGCTCCAATCGTAGTTTTTGCCGGTTTTTATGCCTTTAAAATTAGTTACTCTAGTCCTCAAGGAAGGAGATTTTTTGATAATTTAACTTTAAAAGCTCCATTATTTGGAGATCTAATTTTGAAATCTGAAGTCGCTCAAATGTCTGACACATTAAGCACCTTAATTAATTCTGGAATTCCAATGGTGGAGGCTTTAGAAAATTGCATTAAAGCTTCCAATAACGAAATAATCAAGATAGCTTTAAGAAAATCAATTTCTCTTGTGACTCAAGGGGAAGAATTAAGTTCAACATTGCAAAGTTCTAAAGTTATTCCCAAATTACTTGTATCAATGGTAAGGATTGGAGAAGAAACTGGAGAACTATCTTTTATGCTAGAGAATATTTCTAATTTTTATAAAAGAGAGGTAGAAGAAGCGGTAACAATTCTAACAAAAGCAATGGAACCAGCAGTAATTTTTGTTGTCGCGGCAATTGTAGGCACAATTGTTATTTCTCTTTATTTACCGATGTTTGGACTAATTAATAAAATGGGTAGTTGACAATTAATCATCTTTCAAAAATGATTTATCCATCTTAAAAGATTTATTTTCTTTTTTATTGGGATTTTTATTTAACTTCTTCTCATTATCTGCTAAATCTTTTTTATTCATCTGAGAATTCTCTTTTATTTTTATATTTGGAAGTGGTGGTAATTTATTTTGCTTTTCTTCAACTTTAGTTACCTCTTTTGTTTTGTTTATATTTGGAAGTGGTGGTAATTTATTTTGCTTTTCTTCAACTTTAGTTACCTCTTTTGTTTTTTTTATATTTGGAAGTGGTGGTAATTTATTTTGCTTTTCTTCAACTTTAGTTACCTCTTTTGTTTTGTTTTTCACTAAATTTATATCTTTTGCGCGAGTATTATTATTGGACTCTTTATCTGAATTTTTACCACTTGAAAAAGTTTTAGCTATAAATCCATTGTTTGAGGATTCTTCTTGTATTTCATTATCCTTTAATAAACTTAAACCTAGACCAATAATTCTGGACATGGAAAACTGATTTATTTCATCTGGGTTGTAAGAAAATTCTTTTAAGTTATAGTTATCTATTGGAGAAATTAAAGAAACATCCATTTTTAAATTTTCACCTAGAATTTCAACAAGATTTTTATGCTGACTGTTTCTTCCTGATAAAAATATTTTTCCTTTTTTATTTAAATTATTTTTATTTAAGAAATCATTAAATGATGTGTTTATTTCTCTCAATAAAATTTTTAAATCAAGTTTTGATAAAGCGTGATAATTATTTGTCTTATCTTTTTGATTAGATTTGTCATTTTTTTTATATTTTTTCTTATTAATTTCTTTTATTTCATTAATAGAAGGATAATTTCTAATAGATGCTAATCTCTTAATTAATAAAGGTCCTGATCTATCAAAAATAACAAATTGACTAAATTCGTCTAGTAAATCTATTGAAATAATTAATTCATTTTCATTAAGTTCACTCAGCTCTTTCTTCAATAAATTAGCAATACAATTATGACTCATCTGTATTGAAAAGATTTCTAGATTTGCATTTGCAATAGACTCTATAATTAGATCTACATTTTTTTTTGGTAGGGATGTTAGAAAATATTTATTAAAGCTTTTATTCTTTATTTCTGTCTTAGGCAAATTAGAGAGTTTAATTTCGAAATCTGAGTTTTCAAGTGAAATTGGGATTTGAATTCCTGAATCAGGATTTTCAAGATGGATTATAGAATCCTCTTGATTTACTTCTTCTGGAATCTCAATTAAACGCGTATAACAAGCATCAGACGGAAGGCATACTGCAACTCTATTAGTATTTATTTTATTTGCATTAATAATTTCTTTAAAGAATTCGCCAAAACTTTTAGGATCAGTTGGTATAGATTTTTCTAATGCTTCTGCTGGTAAATCTTGCCTAAAAACCTTTTTTATAAATAATCTATTTTTTTGAGATTTTGCTATTGCAATATTTAAAAAATCATTTCCTATTTCAAGCAAAATAACCTTACTACTTATTTTTTTAAAAACTTCTAGAAAGAGTTCTTTAATATCTTCAATTTGATATTCACTCAATTTTTTTTTATTAGTTGTTTCTAAGTTCATAATTTGCAAAAAGGTTTAGGCCTACAAAATATCCTTCTTACAGGAGTAGCATTAGCTGAAACACCACCATCTGGCCTTGAGTAGAGAATGTAAATTCCTGGTTTTCCTAAACCATTTAATAAATCTGAGGGACTACTCTCTGATAGCAAAGTAGGTTTAATACATATTTTATATGATTCTGGTATCGCTTCAGTATCAATTGATGGAATATTCCATTCTAGTGATGGTAAAGAAGTGCAACCTAAATTTGAAACGAAATCCTTTTTAATCCCAGGTTCTGAAAGAATTTCTATAATTGAATCAAACGCATTATTGATTTGGGTATGATCATTAAGCATATCTCGTAACTCTTTATTTGAAGAAATATATTCTTCCTTAGCCTCTTTATTTAAAGGTTGAAAAAATCTTGAAGTATATTGAACTATCATCACTGTAAATCCAGTAAATGCGATTAACATAAATATTGCTAATACTAATTCAGGAAGAGTCATTCCTCCATTAAAATTTATTTTATTTTTCATAAGTTATTCATTAAAGTCTAGTAATTTGATTTCTGCATTAATATTTTCAATGTCATTCAAGTTGAAGCCTGCATCAATTAGTAGTTGTCTCTCTTGTCTTGAAAGTGGATATTTACCCACTTTCAATAATGATTTATCAGTAACATCCACAGCAATAAGCATTGCCACAGTGACTGCAGACATTATCACAGAGCCAATCAAAGCAGAAATCATTGATTTACTTCATAAGGACAAAAAGTTTCATTTTTTAGGTAACATGAAAACAAATTAAAGGTGCCATCAGAAGATTTTCTTATTAAAACTCTATGACTAAGTTCCCTATTAACTAATGTACAACTTCCAACAAAAAGATTATTTTCAGAAGGTGTCTGAGTCCCAGTAGATAAAAATATTTCTCCTTCTTCATAGAAAGTTTCACTTAAATTTTCCTTTGTTTTTAAACATACCTCTGAATCAAGACCTGTATAATCATTCAAAAAACTCATAATCCTCCTGTCGTAACTTGGAAGAGATGATTGATAATATTGATTTTCTTTAAAACTACTTAGAAGCGTTAGATTATTAATATTATTTCCTATTTGCATCATTGCTGAAATTCCTGAAATCATTGCAAGCCCTAAACTAATGTATAAAAAAGTCATAACTAATCTAATCTAATCTAATTAATTCATTAAAAAACTTCATTAAGGCCTCCCATAGAAGGTTGTACTAAGTTTGACTTCTATTTTCTCAGTGGGATTACTCAATTCACCATTATTACTATTTAGTAATTTTAAATTAATATCATTTATTAAAATCACACTCTCTTGGAACTCTATTTCTCTTAAAAATGAGAGCAGATTAATGAATTCTGTTTTAAAAGTTAAATCAATTAAATATTTTTTTGAACCTTTTACTAATAAAGGATCTGTTATTGTTAAATCATCTTTATTTGTTTTAACACTATTTTTTTCTTTAGTATTCTCTACGTAATTCATTAACTTTACAGGCACTATAGATTCAAATTCAATATTGTTTCTAATTGCTATTTCTCCTAATTTGGCGAGCAAAGTATCTAAATTTGTCTTACCAGTTACAAGCTCAATTATTTTTGTTTTTTCCAGATTTAATTTTTCAAATTTTTCATTAATTATTTTATATTGTGATTTCAAATTATCCAAATCATTCTTTTTTTTCAATAAGCCATTTAAATCCAGATTCACTTTAGTTGATATAACGTATTTAGGAATAACGAAAAATGTAATTATCAATATTGATACTCCTGTAGATATGAAAATAGGTATAAATGATGCAGCTTTTTCAGGAGTTATAAAGTTTTTTAGTTTCTTCGTTGAATTAATCATTTTATAAATTTAATCAAAAGAAGCTTCTATATTATTTAAGAGATTTAATCTGTTAAATAATCCATATGAACCAAGTTTAATCAAATAATTCTCATTGAGCCGACTATAAATGGTCGAAACTTTAGTATTTATCTCAAATAAATATTCTTTATTTTTAGTATTTGAATTAAGAGATTTTATTTCTTTTAAATCGATATTATTAAATTCTACAAATTCAGAGTTATCTAAATTTAATAAAAAAGAGTTTAAAGCTCCTAAGTATTTTTCATTCGATACTTTGGCTTTCATAAAAAGAGAATTTCCTTTTGAAATTAATTCTAAGAGTTGAATATCTTTAGGAATGATTAAAGATATCTCCTTAAATAAAGCCGAACTAGAACTAATATTTATAATTGAATTCTTAAGATCTTTATTGAATTTAGCAATTTCTTTTAGTTCTTTTGATTCTTGATCTATATTTTTTACAAGCGAATCATATTCTTCAGTAAAGTTTTTTAATTTGTCTTTTTGAGCCTCTAAAAATTTGATTCTAAAAATAAAAGGTATTCCAAGGATTAAAGATATTGAAATTAATATTAAACCTGAAAAAATTCCTTTTTTTATATATTTATTAGTATCAATAAAATATGGGGAAGCTAAATTATTACTTTCCCGCCTCTTTCGAAGTAAATCAATTTGTTGGAAATTTACCTTGACCATTTAAAAACAATATTTATTATTTGGGATCATTTATCTTTAAGTATTTTTGGTGTCACAAGAATAATTAATTCACTTTTTCTTTTTTGAGTCGCATTACTCCTGAAGAGACTTCCAAGGATTGGAATATCCCCAAGAATTGGAACTTTTGATGCGGTTACAGTATCCGAATCTTGGAGAACACCTGTAAGAATAAGAGTTTCTCCATTTTGAACTCTGATGGAGCCTGTATCCAACTTTCTTACACTTAATGTATTTTGTATACCACAACCAGCAATTTCGACCGTTGATGTAACTGAAGAAATTGCGGGACTAAGTGCAAATGTAACAAAACCATTATCATCAACTTTTTCCAACTTGGCTCCAAATGTTATCCCAGCAGTGCCATTCTTAGCAGTACATGTAGTCACTCCTTCATTTGTGCTTTGTTCAAATCCAGTAATCACAGTTTCACCAACTTTTATAAATCCCTCATTTTTATAAGGCCTACCAATTGTTGCTTCCTTAAGTGAATCATCCACTTGGGCCGCTCCAGAATTCAGTATGTTTTCATTTTCACCAAGTATCAATGTTGGGGAGGCTAAAATCTTAGCGTTATTATTAGTTATTTTTGCCTCTAACCAATTTAGAAAATTACCCTCAGTTATACCATCAGTCACAACATTTTTGATGGTTGAATTAGTATCATCAATATTAGCCCCAATATTTCCAGTTACTAATCCCAGACCACTATTATTAATAATTCTTGTATCTCCTGTTCTTAGTTCAAATACATTATTTTTGATATCAGATTTTGTTAAAGCAACATCTATTATTTTTACTGTTAATGCTACTTGTTTATGTCTAACATCAAGAGATTGTATATAAGTTTCTGCAGTTTTTATTTGTTGTTTTGAGCCTATCAAAGTAATTGTTTGCAATCTCAAATCTGCTGTACCTACTAATCCGTATAAAGGGCCTTTTTCTATTCCATATGAATTAATAACTTCATCATCAAATTCCTTTTTGTTTAGAAAACTATCTCCAATTTCTCGCCCATCAATAGAACCACTTACTAACATTACTTTTGAAATGTTAGCACCTAATGTTGAGAGATAATCTGCAACTGAACCAGCATTAACTTGATTTAATCTATAAGTCTTAGAAATTTTTGGTTTTAAACTTTTGTTTAAAATATTTTTGCCAACAAAAATAATTTTATTTTCTACGATTGCTTGTAACTCAGCAGAAAGCAAAATACTATTAAAGACATCAGATATCTCGATATCTTCAAAATTTGCATTAATTTTAGGTTTTTCCGAAATTTCCTTTTTTGAATTTTTTTCTTCAATAACTACTATCCCATAATCTCCTAGTTTAGAGATTAACTTTAAAGTTTCTATAGGATCTGCCCCTTTTAGATTTAGTGTAATATTTGGGCCTAATAACTTAACGTAACCTCTAGGGTGAACATTAAATTCACTTGAATATATATTGCTTTTATTAGGCAAAAGTAATAAATTTGTTTTTCTTTGATTTAAATTTTTCTTATTGGATATATTTTTTATATTTTGAGTTTGGTCCTTAAATATTTTTCTATTTTTATTTATTTTTATATCATTAGTATCGCTCTTTATTAACTCTTCACCTATTGAATTATAATTAGTTTTGAGATTATATTCTTCTTGACTCTGCAAATTATTCAAATTATTTGGATCAAAAGTTTCTTCTACAAAATCCTCTAATTCGTCTACATATTTCTTTAGGTCATCATCCTTTGGGTTAATAAGATAATTTTCATTTTGTTTTTTATTTGATATTAATGATTTAAATTCTCTTCCGTATTTTGCCGAGTATTGGCTTATTTCTGATTCATTTATTTCTATTTTTTTATTTTTAAAGGTATAAGAACTTAGGATAAGTTGATTAAAAATCAACAAAAACGTTAAAAAAATTTTTCTTTTTTTTATTTTTAAATAATTTTCCATCAATACTTTCTTTCTCCACTTATTATTTAAAAAATAATTCATCTTTTAATATTATAAATTATTTTTTTATTGTCATATCATTTAATTTGAATTTATACATATCACGTGCCAAATCTGAATCATCAATTATTGATAAATCTGGATAAAAAGAAGTTTCAGGATTTTCACGATCAAACCCAAAAAACATCTTCAATTGGTTATGAACTTTATCATATTGACTATATGAAATTGGATTCTGAGAATGAAATTGGTTTAATTTATATTCTTCTTGCCTACTGTTAAGAAAAAATTTATTTTCATCTGCTTTTGAAACTAAAAGATTATTCATAAAAAAAAATATTAAAAAAAAAGATATATAATTTTTGAAATACTCTGAATGAAATATCAACTTAAATAATTCCATATCATATTAAGATTTATGTTATGTATTAATTTTACACAAAATTCATATTAAGAAGAAATTTATATCCATTAATTAATATTTTTAGATTTACTTTATATATAGTATTAAAGAGTCAAGAGAATTTGTTTATGAATCGAAGAAAGTCAAAAATCAATAATTTAATTAATACTCTATTTTTTCTGACAGGTTTATTAATAGGCATTATTTTGATATGGCCTGGGATATTGAAAAGTAACAATCGAAGATGTTTTTTTAAGATTATCGAAGACGGAAGTGATGGAAAAGTATCTATTGGAACAATCTTATCTATAGATGCAAATAGTCTTATAGGAATAAATAATGCCAAAAACACTTATGGAAAAGTTCTTAGAATTGGCGATTATTGTTTCAGGAAATAATAATGAAATTCAATTCAAATATAAATCTCCCCCAAAAAAGTATTTTCGGATTTGAAATCTTATCCTCTTTACATTCATCGTTATCCTGCTACCTACTTTTAATTATTCAGAGATTTTTAAATCCATTATTTGGATCTGACCAACTTCAAATGATTGCTGGTTCTTTATTTAATATCGTTTTAAATATAAGCATAGTTATATTGATCGTTAATCTTATTATCAAAAGGAAGCAAATACAAAATAAATACTTTATTTTCTTAAATTCATTACTATTTATTTATTTACCAGCAGCAATTTACATTATTTTTAAATACATGAAATATTTGATAATAATCTTTTTATCTTAATTTTCTTCAATCTAGTTTTGATTTTAACTTTCAATCGCTTTTCTATGAATAAATAAAAGGCAAAAATTTTTTATAAACAGCTTTTAAATAAATTTCATGGCTATCGATAAAGTAATGAGTGGTCTATAAAACTCTTAGGCAACCTAAAATAGAATTTCAAGTTATATCAAAAGATATCTTTCAAAACTAGACAATAATAGCTAAAAGGTTTCCAAAAAAACAACCCCTTTTTGTTATAATAAAAAAGCCAAAATTTAATATTTTTAGCCTGGAGGGGTGGTCGAGTGGTTTAAGGCTCTAGTCTTGAAAACTAGCGTGTCTGCAAGGGCACCGTGGGTTCGAATCCCACCCCCTCCGTTCAAATAAAAAGAAAAGAATAATATAAACGCCCTTTTTAAACGTTCTTGTTAGGATAACTTTTATTTAGATTATGAATAAAGGGTTTGCCACAGATAATTTAATATCTAAAAAATCGAAAAAAAAAGTTATCACAAATGAACCGCAAGGAAGATTAATATCTTGGTCTCCTTGGCCACCTGCTAATTTTCAAACACGGTATCCTGCTTTCCCTTTTGTGCTTACAATATTGATTATAGTAATAGGACAATGGTACCTTTCTCTACTTAGGTGATCCGAAACTGTTTTTTTATTTAAATTAGGATGAATTAAGGTACAGAATTTATTTTGTTTTTTTCAATTTTACTATTTGCTCACATTCAGGCAGCAATCATCCCAATATCATTAGGAATTAGATCTATCAGAAAATTCAAACACATTCGCAAGAACGAATTGATCCCTTTCGGTTTTATTTTTTTAGGATTGGCATCGATTTCTGAAATGATAGATCATACCCAAACTTCTTGGATTTATGTAGATCATTCCTCTTTATTTAATTGGTTATTTTATTCTTTCCTATCTTTAGGTCTAACATGTTTATCGATATCAGTTATAAAAAATAAATTTATTCAAAAAACTAATTTTTGTATTTCTTTATGTTCAATAATCTCATATTTTTTATTTGATAAATCTATTGCTCTTTTTTTTCAAGTAATAATAAGTATCCTTCTAATTATTAATTGGCAAAGAGTTTTTAAAGATTGGCTTTTTATCCTTTACCCAATATTTGGTATTTTTTTTACGACTTTCTTTGGAACAAGGCTCTCAATTAGTGGCGATCAATTTTGGCATGTTTTAATAGGCCCATCTGGAACAATTAGCGTACTAACCTTTTATTTAGTATTAAAGAGATCGGGCAAAAAATTTACTTAAGATTCTTATGAAAATATTTGTATTTACAAGTTTTATAGTGTGCTTAGTCACAATAATCTCTCCAGTAAGAATCCTTGCTGATACGGCACTTGATGTGTACATGAATGATTTTTATTCTAAATCGAATGAAGCCAGCCAGATTCTTAAAGAAATAGAAAATAGTCTAAAAGATGGATCAAGAAAAAAAGTATGCTCTAGGCAAAGAGAGGCAGCAAGATTAGGTCTATTAGCTAATAAATCATTAATTAAAGCCTTTGAAATAGAGGGAGCTAATCCACCAATGGAAGCAATAAAGGCAAGTCAACAAAGATGGGAATCTATTCTGAATGAGTGCTGAAGAAAGTCAGTAAATCTATAAAACTTTTTAAATTTGCATTCTTACAGATTTACTAATTAAGGGAATTTCAGGTTCAACTCCATAAATACATTGAGAAATCGAATAAATAAAAATACATAGTGTAAATATAAAAATTACTGAGCCTAATTCAACTATGGGAAATATTCTCAAGAGATATGAAATTATTATTAAAGCAATATCAATTAATAAAGCTTGGCATGCGTTATATCTAACGAAATAGGGAACTTTTGGATTTCTTACTAATCCAGCAAACAAAATTATAAACAACAAAAAACTACCAAAAGGCAAAGATTTTTCAATTATTGCTATCGGAAAAGTTAGTAATAATAGTATTTTTAAAAATGAATATTTATAGAACAAATAATATCCAAAAGGTATTGATGCCTTTAATGGCAAAGTATACAAAAATACTGATGAGAGTCTTTGGAATATCTGATTCAATATATTATTGAGATTTCGTATTCATATTTTAACCTAATTATTTGAACTTAATAAAAAGACTTACTTTCGAAAAAATCAACTTTGGCAGATGGTTATTAAATATTAGATAATTGATTCAGGTTCATAATTCAAAATGCGTATCCTACATACAATGTTGAGAGTTGGAGATTTAGATAAATCCATTGATTTCTACGTCAATAGATTAGGAATGAATTTATTGCGAAAAAAGGATTACCCTCATGGTAAATTCACTTTGGCATTTGTTGGTTATGGTTCAGAAAAAGAAAACTCAGTAATTGAATTAACTTATAACTGGGACAAAAAGTCTGAAGACTATGAGCTTGGAGATAAATATGGTCATATAGCTATTGGAGTAAAAGATATTCATCTAATTTGCCAAGGATTAGAAAAAAATGGTTGCAAAATAACAACCAAACCTAAAATAATGAAAAACAGTACTACTGTCTTGGCTTTTGTTGAGGATCCTGATGGTTATAAAATTGAACTTATTGAAAGAGAGTAAAAGCTCAGAAGTTTTAATTAAATAAACAAATAACTAAAATTTAAAAAGATTGAATTATCAAATATATAGTTTTCAATTAGCGAAAAAATACCTCTAAGAACACATTGGATGGATTCTGCAGTTTTATTATTGTAAAAGATTATTTTTAGGACGAGGATTTTTTAAAAATAAAATTTAAACAATCTGTATGAATTCTATATAGAATGTGTAGACATTCTATATAGATTTATATATCATAGAATTATCTTATAAAGCTTATGCCTAGTAATTGGTCAAAAATAAGAGATGAATGGCTTGATAGAACCGCGGTTGCGAAAGATGATGCTAAATGGGCATTAGAAGCTTTAATTAATTCTGAAGAAGAGTTATTTGAAATAGAACAAAAAATAAAGAATAAAGAGGACGCTATAAGCCAAGTAAAATTTTTGAAGAAAAAGGTTAAAGAAACTATTTCCTCCAAAGAAATTAGTCTCGATGATATTGCATTAAATACTTCAAATTCAAACAAAGTACAGATCTCAGTACCATCAAATCTTACTTATCTTTTGAAAGTTTGGGCCGCAGCAGAAGGAAGAGATCTATCAAGTGTTGCTTTTCAATGTTTAGAAACTGGTATAAGGGAAATGAAAAGCAAAGGTTCAATACCTTCAATAGCAGTAAATAGATATGATTCGGCCTGTCAAAAGAGGATTGCACTAGCAGAAGTAAACAATCTATTGGAGAAATACGAATTAGCTCAGGATGAAATCAAATAATTATGAATAACAGAAAAATCATTAAAGGATACAAAACATTAATATCATCAAGATTTAATGCAGATACTTCTGTAGATAAATCTAAAGATGGAATAATTTATACTCTTTATTCTGATGTATTTAATTCACTTAAAGTTGGTTTTGCTGAAAATGATAAGGTACTAGAAAAAAAATTATCAAGTGAAGCTTTGATATTATTGGATATGAAAAAAGGCAAAAAGAAAGATCTATATTTATTAATAACCACTCTAAATGAACTTGGCATCAAATATTCAGGCAATTTTTATTTCAAATATTCAGGTTCTTTAATGAAACATTTATCCACTTTAGGTTGGCCTGTTGGAAGATCACTTTATAAACAAAGAAAGATTAAAAAAGAACTTGTATGTGCATAAATTTAAATGTAATCGCACTCTAAAGTTTCTCTGGTTTCCCTATTTGTAATTGGATTAGTTCCAGTAGCACTTTCACAAAATTTCCTAATTATATCTTTTGGCAAAAAAACATTTGTGAAGTCTGCACCTTGTATTTTTACATTTTCAAACTGGGTACTATAAGCAAAAGAATCCTCCAAGTTAGTATTTGATAAATCTGTTCCATCTAAAACAGCCGAGTCTAAAGTTACTTCTCTTAAGTTGGAGTTACTTAAATTAGTATCTTTCAATTTTGCTCCATAAAGAGTCGCATTTTGGAGCTCACAACCTGACAAATTTGCGTCTTGTAAATCAGTCAAATAGAAAGTTGCTCCTTTTAAATCAGATCCAGAAAAATCAGCCCCTACCAAAGATTGTTTACCATAATCCAACGCAGCGAAGCTTCTAGAAGGAAGGGTTAAAACAACAATTAAAAAAGTTAAAATTATAAATCTCATTTGTTTGAATAGTATTTCAATAAATTCTAACTTCTTAAGCTGAAATCTAAAAATCAATTATTTACTGAATGCTATATTTATTGAAATAGCAAATCACGAAATAGGTTTTGGATATAAGTCCTTATGATGCAATTGTTGTTGGTTCTGGAGCTACAGGAGGAATAGCAGCACTTACATTGGCAGAAAAAGGGATCAAAGTTTTAGTAATAGAAGCAGGGCCTCAAGTTAAAAGGGATGAAGCTAGTAATCATGAGCCAAAAAGTACATTAAAAAGATTATCAGGAGTCATAACCAAAAAACATGCCAATCAGTGCCAACATCCTGGTTATTGGAAAAATAATCCTGACTTATATTCAAATGAATTGAAGCATCCTTATGACTTCCCAAAAAAAAAGCCATTTCTTTGGACACAGGGTAAACAATATGGGGGGAGATCATTAACTTGGGGAGGCATAACATTAAGACTTTCCTCAGAAGACTTTCATCCGGCTAAAAAAGACGGATTCGGGCCAAACTGGCCTATTTCATACGAAGAAATTTCCCCGCACTACGATTTTATTGAAAATTTCTGCGGAATTTATGGACGAAAAGATGATATCAAGGAGGTCCCAAACGGTAGATATATTGGTGAAATTCCTCTTACAGAAAACGAAAATGTTTTTGGCAGCAAAGTTAAATCAAAATTAAACTATCCATTTATCCAATCAAGAGGATTTGACCGTAATTCATCTGTAAAAGAAAAAAATTGGCCCAAGTCCTCTAGCGTAGGAAGCTCTTTAAAAAAAGCTTTAGATACTGGAAATGTACAAATAATTTCTAATTACCTAGTGGAGTCTTTTGAGATTAACAAGATAACAGAGCTTGCCTCAAAACTAACGATTGTAAATCTAGAAAATGGACACAAAGAAGTATTGGATTGTGATTTGATTCTTCTTTGCGCATCAACAATTTCAACACTGAGAATACTACTGAACTCAGAATACAAATCAAATTCCTCAGGGTTTAAAGATAATTCTGGGAAATTAGGTAAATACCTAATGGATCACATATCTATTTGTAGATTTTTTTCAGTCCCAAAAGCAAAAAACTCTGATAAATCACTAGATAATCCTCCCGATCTTTCTGGAGCAGGCAGCTTCTTTATTCCTTTTGGTTCAAATTTACCAGAAATTGACGACATGAATTTCCATAGAGGTTATGGAATCTGGGGGGCTATTGATAGGTTAGGGATACCTGAATTTTTACAAAAAGACGTAAACAAATCCATTGGCTTTCTTATCGCCCATGGTGAAGTCCTTCCTAGAGAGAAAAACTCAGTTTCTCTCTCAAGAAAAACAGATGAATGGGGAATACCAATTCCCTACATTGAATTCGAATGGAGCGAGAATGAGTTAAATATGGCAAAACATATGGAAAAAACAATACAAAAATCAGTCAAAGCTGCAAATGGGAAAATAAAAAATATTGATGAACTAATTAATATTCCATTAGGGAGTTTATTTACAAAAAATTTAATAGCGCTTTCAGATAGTCCTCCTCCTCCTGGATATTATATTCATGAGGTAGGTGGAGCACCAATGGGGTTAAATGAAGAAAATAGTGTAGTTGATAAATTTAACAGATTGTGGAGATGTAAGAATGTACTGGTACTAGATGGAGCATGCTGGCCCACATCATCTTGGCAAAGCCCCACACTTACAATGATGGCCTTGAGTAGAAGAGCCTGTTTAAATATTAAAAAGACTTAGAGGGTGTAAATAATTGATTTAAATAAATTTCTGAGACAGAATTATCTGTACAACCGTTTTGAACTAGAAAAGTAGCTAATGCTGAATTTATAAGCTTATATTGATCCCAAGTCGGGTTACTTAATACGAAATCTTTCATAGTGTTATAAAGAGTTTCTGAAAGCTCTGTTTCTAATGAGACTTTATTTGAAGAGCACTCTACGAGTTTCTTATCAGTTAAATTTGTTTGTTTGATTTGATCCATAAAATTTTTTCTACATCAACAATAATGATATTTTTCTCCAAAAATATCAAGAAAAATCTTCAGGTAACCTTTTCAAATTATCAAATAAGACTCATGTTATAAGTTGGTTTTTAAAAAACTTCTTTTTCAAATAAGGAAATTGAATAGATCTTTAAAAAAAGTCAACAATAATGTTGAACTCCTGTTTTTTTTGAAAAATACTGCCATTTCTAATCCAGTGTGGATTTGGACGTGGAAAACAACCGGCAAATTGTGGAAAATCTAGCTCAAAATACTTTCACGATTTTATATTAAGAATACTTATATATACTGAGTCTATTAAGACTAATTCAAGAAAGAGACAGATGATTCATTGATTTCAACTGATTTTCTTAAGATTTAGTCTTTATTAGGCAAGCGAAGCGTGACAGGTCCTAAAGGGTGTTTTGAATTTGGATAAATACTATGGTGATGGTGATGGTGATTATGTTCATGTTGATGAGCCTCTAAATGTTCATGTTCTAAGTAATCACCTTCTCCAAGGTTTGATTTTTCTTGATTATAAGTTGGGTTTTGATTTTGTATTTCACAAGCACCATTACATTCAGGATCACATAAATCACAGCTGATACCCAAGCCCTCTACATGGTCATGATGACTTTCTTGGACCATTCCAACTTCTTTTTCAAAGCCAAATAAATTTGATCTATATTTACAAGTTGAGCAATTCATAAAATTATTACCTTCGTTATTAAGAATCTCTTCAATCCTTTCTACAAAAGTGTCGACCACATAAGACTGTGACGAAAGATATTTTGCATGTATAAATGAAATATTTGGATTATTAATCGCAACTAAATCACTTTGCCTTTTTATTCTCGTAACAAGTACACCTGAGAAAAGGAAATAAGGGAAAATAATTATATTTTTATAACCAAGTCTCACAACATTTTTCAAGCCAGGTTCAACAAGGGGGAACGTCACTCCAGAAAAAACTGTTTCTCCCCACCCTAAACCAATACCCTCTACGATCATTCTCGTAATTTTTGAAACATTGGAATTCGCATCTGGGTCAGAAGAGCCTCTACCTACAACAACTAATAATGATTCTTCAGGTTTGAGATTATTATTTTGTTTAAAGACATCTTTTACTCTTTCACAAGCTGCACTAATCATTAAATTATTAATACCTAATTCTCTTCCATAAATTATTTCAATTCCTGTTTCACTTGAATATTTCATAAGCAGGCTAGGTATATCATTTTTTACATGGCCAGCAGCGAAAAGCATTGCAGGTATTGCAATTACTTTTTTTATAGAAAGATCTTTTATCCTGTCTAAAGCATCAACAATCGAAGGTTTAGCAAATTCCAAGAAACCATATTCAACTAAAAAGTTTGGATATCTTTTTTGGATGAAATTAGTTAATTCTTGAAATTCAGTAATGGCTAGTTTATTTCTACTCCCATGTCCACAGATAAGTATCGCGACTTGATTATTTAACTTCAAATCTAAATTATCCAAATTCAAATTATTACTTATACCATAATAGTAAAGAACAATATCATGTAGTGAAAAATAATAATAACTTGCTTGAAGTTCCAAATATCAACTCAAAGGATGCAAAATTAAAGAAGTTAATTTATGACGTGAATGAATCCTTATTTAACGAGGATAACTATTCTTACGAAAAATTCGAGCACCTTTGCGTGTGTAGTGGAGGTACAACTTCTAGCTGTGCAAAAAATGGTTTTACAACTCTTGATCTAAGAAAAAATCACAGCAAAATTCATCTAGATAGAAAAACCAATTTAGTAACAATTGGAGGTGGTGTAATAATGGGAGATCTTTTAAATCATTTACAAAAATATAATCGAAGTTTTCCAATCGGACTTTCTAAACTTCCTGGAGCAGGCTACATACTTACTGGTGGAGTAAGCCCGCTCAGTAGAACCTACGGATTAGCAATTGATAATATTGAATCAATAAAAGGTTTCTTGGGTAATGGCACATTTATTTCTTTAAAAAAAAATCAAATAAAAACAGAAGAACAATTAATATGGGAAGGAATTAAAGGCGCAGCACCCTTCTTTTCAATTATTACCGAAATAGAACTTAAGACTATCCAATCTAATTCAATTAAGGTTATTGAAGGATTTGTAAATCTAAATGAACTTACAGAAATAATAAAAGTATCAGAGGAATTTCCAGAAAATATTAGTCTTCAATGGATTTATGCCCAAAAAATTTACATATATATTTTTGCTGAACTCAAAAATAATTTAGAGGATAAAAGAACAGAAGAATGCCTAATGCTTCTAGACAAATTCCCTACTCTAGAAAAACAATTTTATGAAAACTTTAACAAAATAAATTTCTTCCCTAAGGAATTAAATTTATATGAGCTGAATGCAAATAACCATTCTGAGGTAATTAGTCTTCTTGGAGAAGATTTAAAAAATGATATCCCAATTTTCATAAAATGTTTGGATGAAATAATGGATAATAAACCTAATAATTCCTGTTACATTGCTTCTCAACAATTAGGTTGCAAAACTAAAAAGTTAAATCATGGCTCAAGCTTTTTTGTTCATAGAAAAAGCACTTGGAAACCATGGATATATGCATCATGGAAAAAAAATGATCTTCAAGAGAAAGAAGTCGCTTTGGAATGGATTTATAAATCGTGGAGCAAGCTAAAAAAGTTTTATCCAAATATTCACTTAGCCCAATTGCATAATCATTTGAATTCTCATGATGAAGAAATTACATTAGCCTTTGGAGATAGAATGAACGAATTAAAAACTTTAAAGAATATTTTTGACCCACAAGGTATTTTGCCTCCTTTATGAGGTAACTTCTTAATTATAAAGAAACTTAAAATGTCAAATTTCTCAAGATATTTATCTAAAAATTGGTTAGATGATCCAAAGTCAAATATTCTCTCAGGCTTAGTTGTTGCTTTTGCAATGATCCCAGAAGCAATTGCTTTTTCAGGTATAGCTGGTGTAGATCCTAAAGTTGGCCTTTTTGGTGCATTTTGCTTATCTATAACAATTGCGATTGTTGGAGGAAGAAGGGGGATGATCACTTCAGCTACAGGTTCAACAGCTCTTTTAATGACTGGACTTGTTGCTTATGGAGAATCACAAGCTCCTGGATTAGGAGTCCCATATCTGATTGCAGCTGGAATATTAACTGGAATTTTCCAAATTCTTTGGGGATATTTAAGACTTGCCTACCAAATGCGATTCGTGCCAACGGGAGTATTAAGCGGATTTGTAAATGCACTGGCGCTTTTAATATTTCAGGCACAACTACCTCAGTTAGGAATAGGTATTAAAGAATCAAAAGGCTTAATTAAACAAACTTTGAGTCAGTATCCAGTTAACTCTCAGATCCCAGTAGTTTGGATTCTTGTAATCCTAGGATTAATAATTATCTATGGGCTTCCAAAAATCACAAAAGTAGTACCATCTCAACTTATGGCAATAGTAGTAATTACTCTCATAAGCATATTCTTGAATCTAGATGTCCCAACAGTTAGCGATCTGGGTAAATTACCTGATGGATTACCAAGTATTTCTCTTCCTTTTGGATCAATAGAAAATGGGAAAGTACCTTTTAGTCTTGAAACATTAGGAATTATTTTACCGACTTCACTTGCAATATCTCTCGTGGGTTTAATGGAAACCTTTTTAACTCAAGACATTTTAGACGATGTAACTGATACAAGTTCTAATAAAAATAAAGAAGCAAGAGGACAGGGGATCGCAAATATTGTGGCATCCTTATTTGGTGGAATGGCAGGATGTGCATTAGTTGGGCAATCTGTTATGAATACTGAAAATGGTGGTAAATCTAGATTATCAACTCTCTCCTCAGGTATATCTCTATTAATTATGATTATCCTTTTGAAGTCTTGGATTGGAGCAATACCAATGGCTGCTTTAGTAGCAATCATGATAACGATCGCGATAAGTACAGCAGATATAAATGGATTAAAAAATATTAGAAAGATACCTAAAAGTGATACTGCAGTAATGCTTATGACTTTTGCGGTTACAATGCTGACAAAACCTCATAATCTTGCACTTGGAGTTATTGCTGGAGTTGCATTAGCTGCAATCCTTTTCAGCAGAAAAGTTGCAAAAGTTATAACTGTCTCAAGAGCTAAAGAAAATAATTTGACTACCTACAAAGTAAAAGGACAATTATTTTTTGTAAGTAAAATTTATTTCTTACAAGGATTTGATATTCACGAACATCCAGAAAATATTGTCATTGATATGTCTTTAGCTCATATTTGGGATCAAAGTGGCGTTGTTGCTCTTGAGCAAATTATTAGAAAGTTCCAGAATGGTGGTTCTAAAGTTGAAATTGTAGGATTAAATAAAGAAAGTCTTAACTTATTTGAAAGACTAGGTGGTATGGAAAGCGCTCATTAAAAAAGTTAATTAAGACTAACTTGTTGATAACAAAACCAAAGCCATTGCTGAAAAAGCAAATTCCGATGAGATCTCCAAGCGGTTTTTGAACTATTTAGATCAAAATTTTCAGGAGGAGGAACATCTCCTTTTTCTTTATCTCTTTCAATTTCACTAATAATTCTATGAACGGTATATTCAGGATGACCTAAATGCATAAGTTGTTTTTGATCATTAGATTCAAATATTGTATATCCGACGTTTTCTCCATAAGCTAACAAATTCAATTTCCCTTCTTTTTGGGCCTTCTCCATCTCCAAATCTGGTAATCCCGCAAATCTACTTTGAGGACAAATAAATTCATCATCCTGTGTACCCATCAAAGGATGTCCAGGAACAAGACTTTTTAAAGGGAATACCCCAAATAATTTTCTATCAAAAACTTTCTTGTCGACCCCTGCCAAATAAGCCAGTGCAAAGCCAGCCCAACATAATCCAAGAGTACTCGCACAAGAATTTCTGGCTTCAGTTACAATTTTCACAAATTCATCCCAATACTTAACATCCTCAAAGGCTAGGTGCTCAATAGGTGCTCCAGTAATTATGATTCCATCTAACGGTTCTGGATTATTTGCTTCTTCCCAAGTTATGTATAGATTATTTAGATGATTAAGATCCCATGTTTTATAAGAGTGAGTTTTAAGCTTTATCCAAACTGGCTCAATTTGAAGAGGAGACAATCCAAGTGGATGTAGTAAGTTAAATTCATACTGTTTGCCAAGAGGCATGATATTTAAAATACCAATCCTCAGAGGACGTATATCCTGTCTTTTTGCCAATTCTGGTTCGATCCAAGATATATGATTTTTCTCAACATCACTAATCTTGTGATAGTTACTAGGAATTATTAAAGCCAATAAATCTCCTTTCCTATGTAATTTGTGAAAGTGCTTGTTCGAAATCTGCTTTTATATCATCAATATGCTCAATTCCTACAGAAACTCTTACCATTGTGGGAGTAACACCTGCAGATAATTGTTCTTCTTCAGATAATTGCTGATGAGTTGTTGAAGCAGGATGAATTACTAAAGTTTTTGAATCACCCACATTAGCAAGGTGACTAGCTAATTTTAAGGAATCAATAAACCTTACTGCATTTTCATAACCTCCATTGAGAGAGAACATAAGCATGCAACCCATTCCCCTTCCAGTAGTATATTTTTTGGCACTTGAGTAATATGGATCAGATTCTAGACCAGGATAATTAACACTACTAACATTAGAATTAGAATCCAACCATTTTGCTAGTTCAAGAGCATTAGAAGTTTGTCTTTCTATCCTTAAACTTAGAGTTTCCAAACCCTGCAATAATAAGAATGAGTTAAAAGGACTTTGAGCTGATCCCCAGTCTCTCAGACATTCAAGTCTTGCTCTTAACGCAAAAGCTATATTTCTATTGTCAGGTACTCCCAAAGATTTGCAAATATCACTACCGAAACCAAAAGCATCCCAATGAACCAGCCCATGATAAGCAGCGCTTGGCTCACTCATTAGTGGGAATTTACCATTTCCCCAATCAAAAGTTCCCGCATCAACAATAACTCCTCCGATACTTGTTCCATGTCCACCGATCCATTTTGTTGCACTCTCCACAACAACATCGGCTCCAAAATCAATTGGTCTTATTAGGGCACCACCAGCACCAAGAGTATTATCAACTATTAAAGGAATTCCATTTTCCTTCGCTAAAGCAGAGAGTCCTTCAAAATCTGGAATGTTGAACCGAGGATTTCCCATAGATTCGACATATATTGCTTTGGTTTTATCATCAATCTTATTTCTAAAACTATCGATACTATCACCATCGGCAAATTTAACTTCAATTCCTAATCTTGGAAATTGTACTTTAAATTGATTGTAGGTACCACCATAAAGAAATGATGTAGATACAAAATTATCCCCTGCTGTCATGCAGTTCACTATTGCCAAGAATTGAGCAGCTTGACCTGAGGATGTTGCAAGTGCGGCCATACCTCCCTCCAAAGCTGCCATCCTTTTTTCGAAGACATCTGTGGTGGGGTTCATGAGTCGGGTATAAATATTTCCAAATTCTTTTAATCCAAAAAGATTCGCTCCATGCTCTGCATTATCAAAGACATAAGAACTAGTTTGATAAATAGGTACTGCTCTAGAATTTGTTGTTGGATCAGGCACTTGGCCTGCATGTAACTGAAGAGTCTCGAACTTTTGGTTGCTCAAAATTTTTAAATAATCCTATTATCTATTTAACTTATAAAAGTCTAAAAAAAAAACAAAAAAAAGATAAATATTTATAAATCCTTTTTTAATGAAGGGTAATTATTTTTCATAAATAAACTCAAATCCTCATTTATCGCAGATCTGAGTTTCTCAATATTTGCAGAATCAATTATTGGAAAAGTTTTATTAGCTTCAGGATCTTTTTCAGCAATTGATTTCCAATTCTTACCAACATCCTTTTCAGAATTGCTTAGAACTTCATCAAAATTGAAACCCTGATTATTGTTTTTAGCTTCAAATTTGCTAAAAGCTTTATTTATGAGTCCTTTTCTAATTTCAAATATATTCTTGGCTTTTAAAGTATCTGGGAGACCCATAACTGGTTGTAATTCCTTAAGAAGTTTTATTTCCTCTTCAATTAAGAGTGCCCACACACCGTATTTATTTTTTGGAAGATTCGAGTTACTAAAAACATTAATTTCATCGAGGTAAAATTTCAACCATAAATAATATGATTTTTCTTCAATAGTTTTT
>CACNAI010000017.1 GCA_902618335.1 uncultured Prochlorococcus sp.
GTTTTAAAAAATTATCAATTTAATCCTCTTGATATAGCTTTTATTACGGAATTATCTTTTGGATGCATAAGGTATAGAAAATTTCTTGATCTTTGGACGGATCATACATCAAAAATTACTCATAAAAAGCAGCCTCCAAAGTTAAGATGGCTTCTACATATAGGTTTGTATCAACTATTGAAAATGGATAAAATTCCATTTCCTGCGGCTATTTCTACCACTGTAGAAGTAGCTAAAAAAACAGATTTAAATGGTTTAGCGGGAACTGTTAATGCGATATTGAGAAATGCATCAAGAAAATTAGAACAAAAAACCTTTCCGGAATTATCTTCTGATAGAAAAGAAAGAATTTCATATCTTGAATCATTTCCATTATGGCTTGTGAAGGATCTTTATAAATGGGTCGGCAATAGCGAGGGTGAAAATATCATTAAGGCATTTAATAAAAAACCATCAATTGATTTGAGAATTAACCAATTAAAAACTAATTTAGATAACTTTTTGAAAGTACTTCATGAAAATAATATTGATGCTGAAATTATTAATGATTTACATAATGGAATTACTTTAAATTCTAATCCAAGATCAATAAAAAATTTACCAGGATATAGTGATGGACTTTGGACAATTCAAGATAGATCTTCTCAGTGGATAGCACCTCTTTTAAATCCAAAAGAAGGTGAAAAGATTTTAGATGCTTGTGCAGCTCCAGGAAGTAAGTCTACCCACCTTGCAGAATTAACAAATGATAGTGCTGAAATCATTGCCGTAGATAGATCAGCAAAAAGATTGAAAATACTGCAATCAAATTTAGAAAGGTTAAATTTGAAATCTGTTAATACCCTTAAGGCTGATGCTACGAGTTTGATTGAATTAAATCCTAAGTTTATATCTTATTTTGATAAGATTTTATTAGATGCTCCATGTTCAGGCATTGGAACCCTTTCCAGGAATCCAGATTCTAGATGGTCTTTAAGTAAAGAAAAAATAAAATCTTTAACTTTATTACAGGAAAAACTTTTGGAGAGTATTTTCCCTCTTTTGAAAAAAGATGGCACTTTAGTTTATTCAACTTGTACTATTTGTCCCGATGAAAATAATCTATTAATTGAAAGATTTATTGAAAAAAACAAAACTTTAAAATTGGTTAGCCAAAAGCAAATTTTACCTAGCTTGGATTATCCTGGTGATGGATTTTATTCTGCAATAATTTCTTATAAATCTTAAAAATATAATTTATTTTTTAATTGGAATTTTATAAATTTCAGATATGAACTTCTTCCATAAATAAGCTGCGTTCCCACTAGATAATTCAGATTCCTTATTATCGTCGTAACCTATCCAGATTCCTGTTGTAAGGTTATCAATGGAACCAATAAACCAGAGATCTTTATTTCCATCAGATGTTCCTGTTTTCCCAAAAATTTTCTTTCCTTTTATAGAGGCTGCTTTTGAAGTGCCTTCTTTTACAGATTTTTCAAGAAGTTTATTTATTTTCTTGTTTATTTTTAAATCTAATATTTTCTTGGAAATAGATTTATTTTCCCAAATGGGTTGTTTTTTAAATGATTCTATTTTTTCTATGATTTCAGGGCTTTGAATCTTCCCATTATTGTTTATTGCAGAATATGCATTTGTGATGTTTAAAAGATTATCTCCGAAGGCGCCAATAGCTAATGATGGGAATTCCTCAAACTCTTGCTGGTAACCTAGTCCAAATGAATTCGCTAAATTAATAATATTTTTTAAGCCGATTTTTTTTGTTATTGATATTGGAACGATATTTGATGAACTTTTAAATGATTCAATCAAAGATATTGAACCTCTATAGTCTTCTGAAAAATTTTTTGGGCAATAACTTTCCCAGCATATTGGTAAGTCTTCAAATTTATCGCTTAATTTTATTCCTTCTAATAATGCAGCAGCATAAGGGATTATTTTAAAAGTAGAACCTAAAGGTCTTACAGATGAAATCACTCTATTGTATTCATTAATTGATGGATTTTTGCTGGTTATCATTGTCCTGATTAGTCCTGTGTTTGATTCGATAGATAAAAGACCAAATTCAAGTTCTTTAGGTCCTGCATATCTTGATATTTTTTGACCCTTTTCTTGCCAATCTTTGTTGATAGAAGATTTAATTCTTAAAAACTTATAATCATTTTTACGTCCAATTTTTTTATCTGTTTCCTGAAGAATAAAGTTTATTAGTAATTTATCATCTAAAAAATTATCAGCTGTTTGATAATTTAACTTTATTTTTTCTTTAATAGCCTTATTCTTATTTGCAAGGGAAATATATCCATCAACATACATTGATTCAAGAACTTTATTTCTATTTTTAGTAGCTAGTTCTAAATTTTGATAAGGTGAATAAATTGATGGAGCTGGAGCTAATCCTGCAATTAATGCGATCTCTGATAATGTCAATTCTTCTATAAATTTTCCAAAATAAACTTGTGCAGCTTCGTCTACCCCGTATGCTCCTGATCCTAGATAAATATTATTTAAATATAATTTTAAAATTTGATTTTTGTTATATCTAAATTCAAGTATGAGTGATATAAATATTTCTTTGATTTTTCTTTGAAAACTTAAATCATTATTTAGAAAAAGTAATCTAGCAACTTGTTGTGTAATCGTACTTCCTCCCTCTTTAACATAACCACTTCTAATATTTTGAATAAGGGCACGTGAAATACTTTTTAAATCTATTCCATTATGTTTGTAAAATCTTTTATCCTCAGAAGATATAAAAGAATTTTTAAGCAAAAATGGAATTTTTTGATAATTATTATCTATTTCAAATTTGCGGCTTAATTTGCTTAGTATCTTATTATCAGAAGAGGATATTACGTAAGAATATTTGCTTTCCCGAGACTTTTTATTTTTAGAAACGTCAAATTTTAAGGTACTAAATATTAGACTAAAAAAATAAAAAGATATTCCAGAAAAAATTAATATTGGAATTATTAAAACAAAAGATTTGAATTTAATCTTTTGCACCTTAAGCAACTAAAAAACTATGTCCTATCGCTAAAGCTGTAACTAACATTCCAGTAATAAGGAACGGTTGGGCACTTGCTTGATATTTGACATCAAACTTTAGAGGATCTCTTAGTAACCACATATCTTGAAATGTAATTTGTGGAATTACCAATAAAACCAAAATTACAGAGGCTAAATGTTGACCAATAATGACTAGTACTACAACCATTGCTAATTGAAAAATATCAATCAGTCCTGCACTTATTCTACTTGCATTTTTAATTCCAAATACTACTGGGAGAGAATTCAAGCCTAGCTTTGAGTCTCCTTCAACACTTTTGAAATCATTAATAACAGCAATTCCAAGTCCTGAGAGGCTATAAGCAAGTGTTAGTATCGCCGTCACGATTGTTAATTTCCCAAACAAGGCTTGTCCTGCCCACCAAGGTAAAGCTATATAAGATGCTCCTAATGCATAATTTCCAAGCCAACCATTCTGTTTTAATTTGAGTGGTGGAGCAGAATATATATAACTAACAAAGGAACCTCCTAATGCCAAAAGTAAGACGGAGGGGAAGCTGTGCTTAGCATATAAATCTAATAGAAAAGCAACTATTAAACCCGCTATAAGTAATACCCAGATTTGTATTTTTACATCTTTAATTGAAATTTTCCCAGAAGGAATTGGTCTATTTGGTTCATTAATTGCATCAATTTCTTTATCAAAAAAATCATTTATGGTTTGGGTATAACCAGCCAGAAGCGGTCCACTCATCAACATACATGCTAATGAAGCTAGAACATTACTAAATGTCCATTCAAAATTCCCACTTGCAGCTGCGCCACAAATAACTCCCCATATCAAAGGGATCCACGTTATGGGTTTCATTAACTGTATACGGAGTTTCCATATACTTGATGTTTCAGAGGCGCCCTTAATTCCTAATAGTTGTTTTGGATCATTCACTTTACTCTTTAACCTTTCTCAATTTCTTCTGGGAAAAACCAATTTTGCTCACCATTCTGAAATTTTGCGGTGATTCCAATACTTCTGCCGTCTGTCATTTTATAGCCTGTTATTACGGCTTTAGGACTAGATGATATTTGATCGATTAATTTAGCTGGTAGTCTATCTTTTACTTTGTTAATGTTAATTTTGATTTTACTACCTATTTTGGGTAATAATTTTGTTTCAGCCATAAGAGGTAAAATGGAAGCTATTATGCAAGATTAACAGCATTTGGACAATTTTTACTAAAATGGTAGCTCTTCGTTTAATTCCTTGTTTAGATGTCGCCCATGGCAGAGTGGTTAAAGGTGTAAATTTTGTTAACTTGAGAGACTCAGGCGATCCTGTTGAATTGGCTTGTAGGTATTCTGATGAGGGTGCAGATGAATTAGTATTCTTAGATATTAGAGCTAGTGTAGAAAATAGAAATACGTTAGTTGACCTTGTCTCTAGGACCGCAAAATCAGTAAAAATACCATTTACGGTAGGTGGAGGAATAGATTCTGTTTCCTCAATTAATGATCTTTTAAGAGCTGGAGCGGACAAAGTGAGTTTGAATTCTTCTGCTGTTAGAAATCCAGATTTAATTTCTAAAAGTTCTAGAGAATTTGGCAATCAATGTATCGTGATAGCAATTGATGCTAAAAGAAAAATTAATACAACTGATGAATGGGAGGTATATGTAAAAGGAGGGAGAGAAAATACTGGAATAGATGTATTAACTTGGGCAAAGAAAGTTGAGGAGTTAGGCGCAGGGGAAATTTTGCTTACTTCAATGGATGGTGATGGCACGCAGAATGGATATGATTTACATTTGACTGAATCTGTTACCAATATTGTTAACATCCCAGTGATTGCTTCTGGAGGAGCAGGTTGTTTAGAAGATATCTATGATGTTTTCAATGAAGGCAGGGCATCTGCCGCACTTTTAGCATCATTACTTCATGATAAGAAACTTTCTTTAAGAGAAATAAAGACTTTCCTCCTTGAAAAAAAACTTCCAATTAGACCATATGAATAAAAAATTTAATTTAATACCAAAAAGAAATAAGTTAAAACTTTAAAAATGAAATTCACAAAAACTATCGAAGTCAAAAATATATTTAATAAAATTTCTCATAAATATGACTTTTTAAATAATCTATTAAGTTTTGGGCTGCACAGATTATGGAAAAGGAAATTAGTTAATTTATTGGAACCTTTAAATGGGGAAGATTGGGCTGATTTATGCTGTGGAACTGGAGATTTAGCATTCTTAATTTCTGAAAGAGTTAGACCAATGGGCTCAATTACTGGAATTGACAGTGCAGAGGATATCTTAAATATTGCAAAGAAAAAATCAGAGCTAAAAAAAAATAAATTTATTAATTGGGAAATTCAAGATGTATTGGAAATTAATGATCATTTAAAAAATTTTGATGGGATTTGCATGTCATATGGACTAAGAAACTTGAATAATGTTGAAGAAGGAATGAAAAAAGTTTTTGATCTTTTGAAGGATAAGGGAAGGGCAGGATTTTTGGATTTTAATCACTCAACAAGAAATTCTTTATCAAATATTTTTCAGAAAATTTATTTGAGATTAATTGTAGTAACCATTTCGCGGCTTTTTAATTTAGGTCCAGAGTACGAATATATTGAAAAAAGTATTAGTAGATTTCCAAAGAAAAATGAGCTTATAAATATTGCTAAGGAAGTTGGATTTAAAAAAGCTGAATATAGGACTATTTTGTTAGGGCAAATGGGAATACTAATTTTAACTAAATAAAGAATTTAGTTTTTTATTTTTCTCCAACAAAAAGAACACTTTCCCCATCTTTTGATTTCGCCCTCAGGAGTAGGGGAATTACAAAGAGTACAAATGCACATATTATTTTGATGGATTCTGCTTGGATGCTTTGCCCAAACTATCTTTGCATTAGTAGCTTTGATATTTTTATTTTTAATTTCATAATTTTGTATTATTTTTATTTCATTCAAAGTTATTCCAATTTTTTCGATTCTCTCTTTTAATTTATGCTTGTTATAAATTAAAGCTTGGCGCCACTGTGGATGATTCACTGCAATAGTAAGTATTTTTTTTTCAATATTTAATGGTTTACATTCTCGAAATAGTTCTAAGCCGATTAAATTCTTCCAGTTTTCATTGATTTTGGAAAGTTTATCTAAGTCTCCGCAGGATTTTTTGAAATTTTCAAGACAATTTCTTAATGGATATGGATTCCTTCTATTCACTACTGGCAAATACTTTTTGTCCAATTTGTAAAATTTACTTATTAAGACTAAAGTTAATCTAATCTTCAAAAAGATGCTCGTTGTTTTAATAAAGAATTTGTGAAAGTTATTGGACCTGCAGCTAAGACAGTTTTTTATTTAAAAAAAATTCAGGGTCAATATCCAAGCTGGAGAATTTTTTACAAAATAAAGTGTAAAAGTACCGAAAATGAGCTAACAAACCTGCTTGGATATTCTGAAATAAAGAAAAACCAGCCAGTAGCGATAATCGCAAGAGAGCAGATATCAGGGGTTGGCCAAAATTCAAAAACTTGGGTTTCTCCCAATGGCGGGATTTGGTTAAGTGCAGCTTACCCAATATTCTCAAAAGAATTTGAATATCAAATATTTAATTTGTCTTTAGGTATCAAGATATGTGAAATGCTTAGAGAAGAGAATATAAATGTTTCTTTGAAATGGCCAAATGATATTTTTTTTGGTTCAAAAAAGTTGATTGGATTTTTACCAAGGGTGATAACGAGAGGCAAAGAAATTATCTATGTAAGAATAGGTCTTGGTATGAATGTTTTAAATTACACTCCATCAGAAGGTATTTCATTATCAAAAGTACTTCAAACTAAGAATATTAATCAATATTATTGGACAGCCAAAGTTCTTAAAGCTTTTTATGATTCAATTGAATCTAATAAGAAGAAAGAATATGTGATTAAATCTGCAAATAAGTTTCTTGCTAAAAGTTTTTTACCTAGTGGTTATTGTCCTCATAAATGGAAAATTAAAGATATTGATTCGAATGGTAATTTAAGAATTGAAAATGAAACTGAACTTAAGGTAATTAGAAGGTTTTGAATTTAATTAACTTTTAATTCAACTATTCTTCCATCCTTAAATTTGGCTATTTTTTTTGCGCGATTTGCAACTTCATCTTCATGAGTAACTAAAACGATAGTTATTCCAGATTCATGCAGCTTGTCAAAAAGATCTAATACATCTTCAGTGGTTTTTGAATCTAGTGCTCCGGTAGGTTCGTCTGCTAACAAAATTGCAGGGTTATTGATAATAGCCCTCGCAATAGCAACTCGTTGTTGTTGACCTCCGGATAATTGGTTTGGACGATTATTCATCCTTTCTGAAAGGCCAACTTTTTTTAAGGCAGTCTTACCTCGCTCTAATCTTTGTTCAGGATCAATACCAGCATAAATCATCGGCAAAGTTACGTTTTCAAGTGCAGTTGCGTCTGATAGAAGATGAAATTGTTGAAAAACGAAGCCTAATTTTTGGTTACGTATTTCCGCGAGCTCATCATCAGATAAATTCTCAACAGGGATACCATTTAGTTTATAAACACCTTTAGTTGGTCTATCTAGACATCCAATAATATTCATGGCTGTACTTTTGCCTGAGCCACTAGCCCCCATTACAGCTAAATAATCACCTTTATAAATTTCTAAATTTATGCTGTCTAAGGCTTTAACAGTTAGATCATCTTTCCCATATGTTTTAGATATACTCTCTAAACTTGCTACTTTTTTAGACATTTTTGAAAATTCTTCTAGGAAATATTATTTGCTATAGCAATAACATCTTGTAAGAAAGGAGTTTCAGAAACTGCTGTGTTAGCTAATTTAAAAAGAGGATTAGATAGGATTCCTCCAAGAGCAGTAACCGCCACACAAGTATAAAGTGCAATTCTCAAGGGAGGTAATCCTACAATTCCCCAATCTATTTTAGGATATGATTTGACTATTTCAGAAGCTTCCTGTGGTTCTTTAACTACCATCATTTTTATCACTGAAATGTAATAATAAATAGATATAACTGAAGTTACTAACCCAACGATAACTAATAGATATTGATGATTTGCCCAACCTGCAAAGAATAAATATATTTTTCCAAAAAATCCTAACATTGGAGGCAAACCTCCAAGAGATAGAAGACAAAGGCTTAAGCCTAATGTGATGAGAGGATCCTTTTGGTAAAGTCCTGAGTAATCAAGTATCCTGTCAGAACCTGTTCTTAGTGAGAAAAGTATTACACATGAAAATGCACCCAAATTCATAAATAGATATGCAGCTAAATATAAAACTGCAGCTGACAAACCATCTTGTGTGCCAGATACTATTCCAATCATTACAAATCCAGCTTGACCAATAGAACTGTAGGCTAGCATCCGTTTCATTGAGGTTTGAGCTAGAGCTACAACATTTCCTAGAGCCATGCTCAAGATGGCCAAGATGGTAAATAAAAGTTTCCACTCTTCATCGAAAGAAGAGAAAGTAGTGCTTAATATTCTGATTGCAAATGCAAACCCTGCTGTTTTTGAACCAACAGATAAAAAAGCTACTACAGGCGTAGGTGACCCCTCGTATACATCAGGAGTCCATTGATGAAAAGGAACAGCAGCTATTTTAAATGCCACAGTTGATAAAACAAATACAAGAGCTAAAGAAGTAATGAATGATGGCTTATTGATAATCTCTAAACCAATTGTGGCTAAGTTTGTTGAACCACTTAATCCATAAAGGAAAGAGGAGCCATACAAATAGACTGCAGCAGCAGCTGACCCAACAAGCAAGTATTTTAAAGCTGCTTCTGAACTTCTTGGATCTCTCTTGAGATAACCAGAAAGTAAATAGCTTGCTACCGATAGAGTCTCAAGGGATATAAATACACTAATAAGGTCAGTAGATCCACACAGAAGCATTGCCCCAAGGGTCGCCGAAAGAACTATCGCTGCGAACTCCCCAATAGGGCTCCCACTTTGTTCTGTATAACGCCAGCTAATTAGTAAAGAAACTAAGGTTGATAAAGCTATTATTGCTCTAAATGCGATCGCCAAATTATCTGAATTAAAGGACCCAAGAAATGCAATATTTACTGGATTACTCCATTGGAAGGCTAAACTTAGAAGAGAGCTACCAATTGATAAATAGCAAATTATTGGTGCCCACTTTGATGCAGTTTTTTCTCCAGCTAAATCTACTAGAAGAGTTCCAACAATACCTAATAAGATAAAAGCTTCTGGAATAATGGCTTGTGCATTTAGATTAATTGTAAAGATTTCGTTGGGCACTTTATTAAATAGGATTAAATTAAATGATTGAATGTAATTGTCAAAGAGTTAATCTTAACTTGATTATAATTTGTGGGTATGATTTTTGAAATTTTCAAGAGAAATTACTTGAAAAAGTTTCAAATAATCATAATATGCCCTAACTGAACAAAAACACCAATTTTTGAAATAAACCTTGGATCACACACTTGTTATTGTTGAAAGTCCCACCAAAGCAAAAACTATAAGAAAGTTTTTGCCTTCTAATTATGAAGTTCTTGCTTCAATGGGACACGTAAGAGATCTTCCAAAAGGGGCGGCTGAAATACCTGCTGCAGTCAAAAAGGAAAAATGGTCAAGGATAGGAGTTAATACAACAGAAGATTTTGAACCACTTTACATAGTTCCAAGAGATAAGAAAAAGGTTGTTAAAGAGCTGAAAGATGCATTAAAAGGTGCGACCCAACTATTACTGGCTACTGATGAAGATAGAGAAGGAGAGAGTATTAGCTGGCATCTTCTGCAAATACTTAAGCCAAAAATACCAACTAAGAGGATGGTTTTTCATGAAATTACAAAAAAGGCAATTAATAAAGCTTTAGATCAAACAAGAGAAATTGATATGGAACTTGTTCAGGCTCAAGAAACAAGAAGAATCTTGGACAGGCTTTTTGGATATGAATTGTCACCTTTACTTTGGAAGAAGGTAGCCCCCAGATTATCTGCTGGTCGTGTTCAATCAGTCTCTGTAAGACTTCTTGTTAGAAGAGAGCGAGAAAGAAGATCCTTTAAGAAGGCATGTTACTGGGGGATTAAAGCTTCCCTCGTCAAAGATAACATTACTTTTGAAACTAAATTATTTAGTCTAAACGGTCAAAGAATTTCTAATGGTACAGATTTCGACGAACAGACCGGAAAATTAAAACAAGGAAACAAATCTTTAATAATTGGAGAAGAAAAAGTAAATAATTTATTGAAGACTTTTTCCTCTGAGGATTGGTTAGTCTCCAAAATCGAAAAAAAACCATCCACTCGTAAGCCAGTTCCTCCATTTACAACGAGTACATTGCAACAAGAAGCAAACAGGAAGCTTCGTTTGTCTGCAAGAGAAACCATGAGATGCGCACAAGGTCTATATGAGAGAGGTTTTATAACATATATGAGGACTGATTCAGTTCATCTTTCCGAACAAGCCACAAGAGCTGCTAGAGAATGTGTCAGATCTATGTATGGAAAAGAATATTTATCCAACTCACCAAGACAATTTAATTCAACTGCTAGAAATGCTCAAGAAGCACATGAAGCTATTAGGCCTGCAGGTGAGGTATTTAAAACACCAAAGGAAACTAACTTAACTGGTAGAGACTTATCTCTTTACGATTTAATTTGGAAAAGAACTGTAGCCAGCCAAATGGCGGAAGCCAGGCTAACAATGATTAATGCTGAAATTAGTGTGGGGGATGGATTATTTAAATCGAGCGGGAAAAGTATTGATTTCGCAGGATTCTTCAGAGCTTATGTCGAGGGAAGTGATGATCCAAGTTCATCCCTTGAAGAACAAGAAATTATTCTCCCAAATTTAACAACTGGAACATGTCTTGAAGTTACTAATAAGGAATCTACTTTTCATGAAACTAAGCCGCCTGCAAGATATACAGAGGCGGCATTAGTTAAAGTTCTCGAAAAAGAAGGGATTGGAAGACCTTCTACCTATGCAAGCATTATTGGGACAATTGTGGATAGAGGTTATGCAAACATATCTTCTAATACCTTGGCTCCAACGTTTACAGCTTTTGCTGTTACGGCTCTATTAGAAGAACATTTTCCTGATCTTGTTGATACTACTTTTACAGCAAAAATGGAAACTTCATTAGATGAAATATCTTCAGGCAATCTTGAATGGCTACCATATCTAGAGACTTTCTATAAAGGTAAAAATGGTTTGGAGGTAAAAGTTCAGAAAACGGAGGGTGATATTGATGGTAAAGCTTATAGACAAGTTGATTTCGATGATCTTCCTTGCGTAGTCAGAATAGGTTCTAACGGACCTTGGCTAGAGGGTACAAAAATTGATGAATTTGGTAATGAAATTCAAGCGAAGGGGAATCTTCCTATGGATATTACTCCTGGAGACTTAGACAAAAAGCAAGTCGATCAAATTTTAAGTGGCCCATCAGATCTTGGAACTGATCCAAAAACTGGTGAACAAGTATTTTTAAGATTCGGTCCCTATGGACCTTATGTTCAATTGGGAAATAATGATCAGGATAAAGCCAAACCAAGAAGAGCTTCATTACCCAAAGAGTTGAAAACTGATGATCTTACTCTTAATGAAGCTCTAGTACTTTTAAGTTTGCCCAGATTGCTAGGAGCGCATCCCGAAGGTGGTGTTGTTGAGGCTGATAGAGGAAGATTTGGACCTTATATTAAATGGATTAAGAATGAAGATGAGTCTGAAAATAGATCATTAAAAAAAGAGGATGATGTTTTTACAGTTGACTTAAAACGAGCATTAGAAATTCTTGCTATGCCAAAAATGGGTAGAGGTGGTCAAGAGGTTCTTAAAGACTTTGGAAAACCAAAAGAATTTAAAGAAAAAATCCAAATATTAAACGGAAGATATGGGGTTTATTTAAAATGTGGTAAGACTAATGTTTCGCTTGCCAAAGATACTGATTTAGAAAAATTCTCTATAGATGATGCCGTAGTTCTTCTTGAAGAAAAACTAAAGGATAAAAAAGGACCCATTTCAAAAAAAACAAAAACAAAAAATATAAAAATTACAAGGAAAAAGAAAAGTTAGAAAAAAATATGATTTTAAAAAAAAACGAATTTTTTTTATTAATTTTTTTAATTTTATTGCAATCTTGTGCTGGAGGTAGAATTGGAAATTTTCTTGAAAGCAGTTTTAATGATTTAGAAAAAATGAGCAAAGATGAAGATTTAAAAAAGAATTTGACAAATAAAAAAAATGTTTTAAAAGAAAAAAAAGAAATTAATGATAAAAATATTGAAATAATAAAAAAAGTAGAAAAGCCAAAAAAAGTCCTAGAAAATAAAAAAGTTAACAATATTGAAAAAATAAAAAAATTAGAAAAGCCAAAAAAAGTCCTAGAAAATAAAAAAGTTAAAAATATTGAAAACTTGAATAAAAAGAAAAATAATAAGATTAAAAATCCTTCACTTAAAAGAAAAATTGAGCCTCAATCTTACAAAATAATATTCATTTTAAAAGATGTTGATCCAAAAGATCCTACAAAAGATTTAAGTACCATATTAAGAAATTCTGAGGTAAATTTTGAAATAGAAAAGATTGAACGAATCTTAGATTCAAAAAATAAAATTATGAATAAAAAATAATTAAAAATATTTAAAAATAAAATGAAAATAAAAACAAAAAACGAAGCATTAAATATTGTAGAGACGTCATATCTCGCATCTCTTTCGTCACTATTATGGGCTGCCTTATATTATTTGCCAGTAGGGGGAGCATTATTAAGGTTGATTTTGCCCCTCCCAATGATCATGTTGCAATTAAGGAGAGGAACTAAAACTGCACTAGAAGGGCTCCTGATACAATTTCTACTTTTATTTATAATTATGGGTCCAGTCAGAGGAACATTATTTTTGTTTCCTTACGGGATCTTGGCTTTTTGGTTGGGTTGGTGTTGGTTAAAAGAAAAAAGTTGGAGATTAAGTTTAACTATTGGAGTTATAATTGGAACCTTAGGTTTCTTCCTAAGATTAATAGCATTATCTACTTTGGTTGGAGATAATCTTTGGGTTTTAATTACTAGAGCAAGTTTTGGACTAATAGAAAAGTTTATAGGATTATTTCATTTACCTTTTTCGCCATCAATTTTAATTATCCAATTAGGTGCAATTTTATTGATAATTTTTCAAGAAATAGTTTATGTTTTAACGTTACATGTAGTAGCCTATTCACTTTTCCCAAGATTTAAATTAACTCTCCCAGAGCCTCCAAGATTACTGAATAGTTTAGTTGATTTAAACCATTAATAAAAAATTAGAATGTATAGTAAAGAATTAGGGATAAATTGTTTTGGTAACGAATCCAGTAAAAAAAGACAACTTAATAAAATTAAAATACTTAAAAAGAAGATAAAAAAATTTAAAATATTTCTTGTAATCGCAGGTACTAATACATCTCAAATTCCAGGTATTTCCGCTGCAGGTATTAATCCAAAATCTAGAAGAATAACTGCTCTCGCAGATGCCGAATTTTTGCTTAATGGTGCATCAAAAGATTATAAATATAGATTGCCTTTCCTTAATGCAGGAGTTACTCCAGCCCTTATAAGTTATGTTTGTTCGAAGCTTATAAATATTTATCCAGTTGTTATTCCTTTAGGCATATGTGGAAGACCTTACTTTAATCATTTGCTTGTAGAAGATAAGGATTGGGGACCATCAAATTGTCTTACTACTGGTAAATCTATGCCGAAAGAAAGAGTTCTAAATCTTTATGAAAAAGGTCTTGAGATAGGTAAATCCTCAAAACAGCCAATTTTAATTTCTGAATCTGTTCCAGGGGGTACAACAACCGCTCAGGCAGTTATGGAAGCATTCGGTTTGAGGGTTTCTAATTTAGTAGGGAGTAGTTTATTTAAAGCTCCAAGAGAACTTAGAAGAAAAGTTGTTCAAAAAGGCCTTTTAAATGCAAATCTTAAAACTGATTTTGACTCTTTGGATGTCATTGCATCAGTTGGAGATCCCTTCCAAGCTTTCTCTATGGGGTTATTAATTGGCGCCAGGTTAGCTAACCAACCTGTAATATTGTCCGGTGGAAGTCAAATGTTAGCTGTTATTTTGCTTGTATTAGAATTCTTAGATGTAAAAAGTAAAGATGATTTTTTTGAGGATGTTTTTGTTGCTACAACTAGATGGCTTGTAAAAGATAATTCTCTAAATGATTTATTAAATTTAATTAATGAGAAATATGATGTTAAATTATTGGGTTTAGCAAGTCCTTTAAATTTTAAATCCTCAACATATAAAGAACTTAAGGATTATGAATTAGGTCATGTAAAAGAAGGAGTTGGTGCTGGTGGAATATCAATTCTTGCTTTTTTAAATGGATTCAAAAATAAAGAAATAGTTTCATTGTGTCAACAAAATCTGGAAATGATGAAGAGTCTAGGTCAAATTTCTTTAGAGAAGGATTGCTGAATGTTATCAAAATTTGCAACCAGAAGAGAATTTTTAAATTGTGGTAAGCTCTCACTTTTATTTCTCCTAAACTCTTGCAGTAATCTTCCTACTAAAGTAAAGATTGCACTACAAAATTCTTTTTATCCTCAATCCTTTAAAGATACGATTCCAAAAGATTGGAAACAGGAAAAAATTAATTTTGAAAGTTTCCAGCCACAAAAAAACAGAGACAAAATTTCCAACTCTGACTTTACTTTAATAAACGATGGATGGATTTCTAATATAAATTTTGAAGAATTTGAAAAAATAAATGAATATTCCTTGATCGAAAATTTGGATAAGAGATCGTTAGATTTTCTAGGAAGTTTTAATGAAAATCAAAGGAGCAAATTATTTCCTATTGGCGTAGTACCTTTCACAATTATTATCAAAAATAATAAAGAACTTATAAATTCAGCAAGATATTCTTGGGATTTTCTACTATCTAAAAAATTAATGGGGAAAATTATTTTTCCACAAAGTCCAAGAATTATATTGTCAATTGCTAAAAGAATTAATTCATCTAACTCTTTAAAAAAACTGAAAAGTCAAGCAATGGTATTTGATGATAAAAATATCCTCAATTGGTTGATTAATTCTGATGCTTGTGTCGCTATAGTTCCTTACAGTCTATGCTCACAATATTTAAAAATAGATCCAAGACTTTCTTTAGTTTTTCCAAACCAAGGAGTACCCTTGATGTGGCATTTTCTGCTAAGTCGATCAAATCTAAATAATGCAATATTAATCAAATGGATTAAATCTTTAGAGCAGAAATCAATAGTTGATCAATTAATAAGACAAGGTTGGTATCTACCATTTAATAGTGATTATTTACAAAGTAAATACAAATCTGAGGTGTTTCCCTTCCCAGGCCCTTCTAAGAAATGCTGGGAAAATAGTTGGTCTTTCCCTGTTTTAACAAATGAACAAACAATTGATCTTAAAAATTCCTGGAATGAATCTTTAACCCCATAATCTTTTTGTAGGGGTTTCGATTAATAATTTATGGGTTTGCTTTAATAAATTTGGTATATCTAATTTACTAGGACATTTAGGAACACACTCATTACATTCTTGACAAAATGAGGCATTTTTTTCTTCCCACCAGTGGCCGGCTTTCCCTATTAAATTGTATCTTTCTTTTGAAAATTCTAATTGACCATAACCAATAGATATATTCCTTAAACGAAGTATTTCAGGAATAGGTATTTCATTTGGGCATGGAAGACAACATCTGCATTGCTCACATTTTGTTGAGCTTAATCTTTCATTAGCCACTTTCTCAATTTTATTGAGGGCTGTTTTTTCAGGTTTTGTAAGCCTCTCGCAAGAGTTTCTAAGTTTATTAGCAAATTCAAAATCTTTGTTGTTTGTCGCCCCCAAGGACAAAGTTGTAATGCCTTTTGCCAAAAGAAATCGATATGCTAATTCTAATGGATGAAAAGGCTTAGAGGCCTCTAGCAAAATATCACTTGGAGAATATAATCTACCGCCTTTATCAGCAGGCGATATTGCTAATACTCCCATACCTTTTTTTATAGCTTGTTCTGCCAAAGTAATTTTAGATTGATCTAAATAATGTAAATGCAGACTACAAAAACTAAAAACTTCACAGTTAATTGCTTCTTTAATTAGTGAATAACTTCCGTGTGAACTAAAACCAACTTGATCAACTAGTTCCTTTTCGAGTATCCATGATATGAATTTCTTACCCTCTCCCGCTAGAACCCAATCTAGATGTTGTTTTAAGTTGAGTCCATGAATTGCAAGATTATTAATTTTCTCGCGATTTAAACTTTTAAGAGAATTTTTAAAATTTTTTTTTAAAAAGTTAAAATCACCCTTTGGTAAAACTTTGGAGGTGATCACCCAGTTTTTTTCGGGAATATTGTCTTCTAATGCAAGTTTTTTTATTGAATTTCCAATAAGTGATTCAGCATCACCATAAGAAGGTGCTGTTTCTATATGGTTAATTCCTACATAATATGCATTTTTTATTATGCTATACATTTTTTCGAGACTTTCAGTTGCTCGCATTGTCCCTAAAGTGAATAAGCTCACTTTCTCCCCTTTACCAAATGATCTTTTTTGTGAATTAATAATCATCTAAATATGATCAATTTGTTTTTATTTACTCTTTAATTTATTTATAGTTGAAAATGATTTAAAGTAAATTAAAGTAAATACAAAATTTTGTAAAAATATTTTTTTTAAATCTATGTTCACAGGAATAATTCAATCAATTGGAAAACTTAAACAAAAAAAGAATATTTTAGAAATTGAAATTCTAGATAACTTATTTGATATGGCAATCGGTGACAGCATAGCTGTTGATGGTATTTGTTTGACAGTTAAAGAGATTTCTCAAAATAAATTTACTGTTGATGTTAGTGAGGAAACATTAAAAAAAACAACTTTAGGAGTAAAGTCTAATCTGAATCAGATTGTTAATTTGGAGCCTGCTCTTAGGGTGTCTGATCGTCTAGGAGGGCATATAGTCAGTGGACATGTTGATGGCCTTGGAACAGTGGAGAATATAGAAAAACTAGATAAATCTTGGCTCTTGTCCATAAAGTGGAAAAATAATAATTTTTCGAAATATGTAGTTAATAAAGGTAGTATTTGTGTAAATGGTATAAGTCTTACGATTGCAAAATATGAGCAGCAAGGAGAAATATTTACTATTGCGATAATTCCTCATACTTGGCATAAGACAAATCTGAATAAATTAAATGTTGGTGACAGCGTAAACCTTGAGGCAGATGCACTAATTAAATATGTAGAGAAATTACTTTTGTTTAATAAAAATAATAAAGAAGATTTCTCTTCAAATAATATTTCTTCGAACTGGCTAAAAGAAAACGGTTGGTAAAATATTTTTTACGTTAATGGAATCAGACAAATTGTTTTTGACTCTTTTTTTATGTCGATTTTAAATTCCTGGCCAGGTTCTAGACCTAATTTTTTGGTGTAGGCATGACCAATTAATAGATTCCCATTGCCATGAACTTTAGTTTTGAATTCTGTCTGTCTGCCTCGAGAAGCTTTATTACCATTTTTCCCCTGACGACCATTGCCAATTTTGTAACCCTTAGCTTCGATAAGCGCTCTATAAAAACTCTTTCTTAAGATTCTCCCGCTGGGACCAACATACCCACAGCCTTTGGCTATCTCATCTTCAGATTGTTTACTTAATAATTTTGCTTTTTCAAGAAGATCTTTTCCTTCTAGCATTATCTGAAAAATTTCTAATTATATATTCTTACTAAAAAAGAGAACTGTGGCAATATAAGTTAATAAAAGATATATTTAATTTTTGAATTTATTTTTCTTATAAAAGATACAGAATAATAAATAATATTACCCATATTCCATCTACAAAATGCCAGTACAATTCCACAGCTTCTAATGGAAACATATTTTGACTAGTAACTCTTCCTCCATTTATTCTCGATTGCCAAGCAATAATTAAAATCATTAAAGTGCCTAAAGTGACATGTAAACCATGAAAACCAGTGAGAGCATAAAAAGTACTTGCAAATAAATTATCGGTTAATCCAAAAGGTAAATGAAAATATTCAAATAATTGACATATTAAAAATATAATTCCAAGAAAAGCAGTAATAAATAACCATTTTTGGGAATCAGAGTTTTTATCTTTTAAAAGTGCTTTGCCTGCTTTATGGAAAGTTGCACTACTAACAAGTAACAAAATTGTATTGAGTGTAGGTATTGGTAGTTCTAATTCATAAATAGCACCATCAGGTAATGGATTTACTGCTTTATAAGTTAAATAAGCAGCAAAGAATCCAGCAAAAGTCATTCCGTCCGCAATTAGGAAAGTTATAAGACCAAACATTCTGAAATCTTCATGGGTTTCATTAACTTCAGAATTATTTTTTTGAATTTCTTTTGAGCTATCTAGAGTTGTCATATGTTTTTATTTTTGTTCAGAAATTTTTTTACCATAACCATAAGGTTCTTCAACTAATGGAGCTTCTCCTTCCCAATTTTCAACAGGAGGTGGAGAAGATGTTAACCATTCAGGAGTAAGAGCATTCCAAGGGTTATCTCCAGCATCTTTTCCATTTCTCACGCTAAGGAATACATTAATTAAAAAAGGGATTGTACTTATAGCCATCAAAAGAGCCCCAAGGCTACTAATTTGATTAACGAACTGGAATTGAGGATCATATTCTGCAACTCTTCTTGGCATTCCATTTAACCCAAGCCAATGTTGAGGAGCAAAGCACAAGTTAAACCCAATAAAGGTAATGATAAAATGTAAAATTCCTAATTTTTCATTAAGCATTTTTCCAGTTACTTTGGGGAACCAATGATAAATTGAAGAGAAAATAATAAAAACAGTCCCTCCGTAAACTATGTAATGAAAATGGGCTACAACGAAATAGGTATCATGTACGTGAATATCGAAAGGGACCTGTGCTAAAGCAACTCCTGTAATACCTCCAAAAACAAAATTTATGATAAATCCGCAAGAGAATAGCATTGCACTATTGATAGAAATTTTACCTCCCCATAATGTTGCAACCCAATTGAAAAACTTTATACCTGTTGGTACAGCAATAAATGCTGTGGCGATAGTAAAGAACAATCTCATCCAAGGGGGCGTTCCACTTGTAAACATGTGATGCGCCCAAACAACTAAACCTAAAACTACTATCCCCATTATTGAAAAAACCATTGTTGTGTATCCAAAAAGTGGTTTTCTAGCATGTACAGGAAGTATTTCACTAACTAAACCAAAGGCAGGAAGGACCATGATGTATACGGCTGGATGAGAATAAAACCAAAATAAATGCTGATAAACTACGACATTACCACCTAAAACAGGATTGAAAAAACCTGTATTAGCGATGATATCGAAGCTAAGCAGAATTAAAGTGCCTGCTAAAACAGGAGTTGATAAAACAACTAATAAACTCGTACCAAGCATTGCCCAACAATACATTGGTAATTGCATAAGTTTTAATCCTGGCCTTCTTAATTTGATAATGGTCGCGATAAAGTTTATTCCACCAAATATAGAACTGCCTCCAAGTAATAGAACGCTAAGAATCCAAATAATTTGTCCAGATTGAGGTGTAGTTATGCTCAATGGAGGATAAGCCGTCCACCCAGCCTGAGCAGCACCCTCAACAAAATAGCTTGCCACCAGCATCAAACCTGAAGGAGGAATTAACCAAAAAGCTACGGCATTTAATCTTGGGAATGCCATATCTCTCGCACCTACATAAAATGGAATTAAATAATTTCCAAAAGCACCGTTTACTACAGGCACTATCCAAAGGAATATCATTATTGTTCCGTGTAAGGTTAAAACTTGGTTATAGACATCTCTTGGCATAAAATCAGACATTGGACTAGCTAGTTCAATTCTTATAGCGCTAGCTAAGGTTCCTCCTATTAAATAGAAAAGAAAACCGCAGACTAAATATTGTATCCCAATTACTTTATGATCAAGGCTAAAACTAAAGTATCTAAGCCAGCCTTTAGGTTGAAGGCTTTCATTATTGGTTTTTTGTTGATCAATTGATATTGTCATAAATTTACCTCTGGTTTTTTATTTTTGTTAAACCATTCGTTGTAAACAGATTCTTCTTCAACAATTATGGAGGCTCTCATTCCTCCATGATATGGGCCACATAATTCTGCGCAAATTATCGGATATTTTCCTACTTTTGTAGGAGTGAAATTTAGAATAGTAGGTTGTCCAGGAATAATATCCTGTTTAATTCTGAACTCAGGTACCCAAAAAGCATGAATTACGTCTTTGGATTCCATTTTCATTGATACTTTTTTATCAACAGGAACGTGTAGTTCTCCTGATATGAAATTGCCCTTGGGATAATTGAATAGAAATGCAAATTGCATAGCTGAAACTTCAATCGATAAATTATTTGTTGCTATTTCATTGTTAGAAGTTTGACTTATTCCAGCCCATATTTTTTCAGTGTTAGAACTCATCATTTCGTGGTTATGATTGAGTTCTCTCATCCCTCCCATTCGATCGTAGATGTTATAGCTATATAAACCTATTAATAAAACGATTATTGAAGGGATAATTGTCCATACAATTTCTAGGCTTAAATTTCCCTCTAGAGCTATACCATCTCCTATCTGATCATTTCTTTTCCTAAACTTAAATAAGCTATAAATAACTGCTATTGTCATTCCTATAAAAATAATTAATCCAATGATGAAAAGAATTTTAAAAAGTTCATCGTAAATTGGTGCATTAATACTTGCTTCAGCTGGGAGCAAATTTACATTAAAACCAATCCAAAAAGATATAGCAAAAACGAAGGAGATAATTAATATTAAATAAATGTTTTTATTTAACAATTTCTATAAAAATTTGAAATTATATTCTCAAGATATTCAATTTTTTTAATCCTGCATCCTTTGTTAAAAGAAAAACATTTAAATTTACAACTTCTTAAGATTTATGAAATAAAAGGCGTATTATTAACAACTTTTTAGAGTTAATTGTCAGGAAAAAAAGATTAAATTAGCAAATTATTTTTTTAATTAAACATATTAATTTTTAATTAATGTTTGGTTTTTGAATCTAAATTATTATGCAAAATAATAGGTTTTATCAATTTGATTAATAACCAATTATATAAATCCAAATATCTGACAATTTTTAAAAGGTTGGGAAGTCATAGTGTACTAGCACTCATTGCACTAATCGTAATTGGAGGAGCTACAAGAGTAATGGAGGCGGGGCTTGCCTGTCCAGATTGGCCATTATGTTATGGATCTTTTTTGCCTTTTAATCATATGAACCTAAGAGTATTTCTAGAGTGGTTTCATCGTCTAGATGCTTTTCTGGTTGGAATGTTAATTCTTTTTAAATTTACCCTTTCAATTATTTGGAAAAATGAAATTCCAAATTGGTTACCTAAAACTTATTCATTATTACTTTTTCTCGTTATTGTACAAGGATCTTTTGGAGCTTTAACCGTAATAAATCTGCTTGATTCATATACTGTCACTGGTCATCTTTTAATGGCTTTTCTACTTCTCATTACAACAATTGCAATAAATCAAAATTTAGAAAAAGACGACATGGAAAAGCCATTAATCTGGTGGAGATTATTATTAATTGTTCCTCTTTTACTTACTCTGATTCAATCTTTTATTGGAGTAAGGCTTTCATCAACCTGGTCAGCACATATTTGCTTATCTTTTAATAAACAATGTCTTATTCTAAATACTCATAAATTATTTGCTTTTCCAATTGCTTTTGCAATTCTATTGATTATTGCTACTGCAATTTATAAGAGAAGTTTGCTTAATGAAAATTGGAAATATCTATCAGCACTTATTTTTCTATTGTTTTCCCAAATTGCTTTGGGTGTTTTAAGTCTTAAAACAAATTTGAATGAACCTATTTTTATTATCGGTCATCAACTTAATTCTTCTTTATTTATTGCGATATTAACAACATTAATTTTTAGAAATCCTTTTATCAAAAAACGGCTAAACCACTCCCTAAATTCTGAAATGGTTGGTATCAATTTATGAACAGTAGTAACTTAGAAAACTTGAACTATAAATCTCCAATTAGAGATGAAGTTGTACCTTCAAGAAAAAGATTAACTTTACCGCCTTGGCTTGAAGTAGCAAAACCTAGATTAATCCCACTTTTATTGGCAACAACTTTGGGAGGAATGGCTTTAACAGAAGAATGGCCTTTGTCTTCTCCGAAACTTATCTGTACTTTAGGAGGAGGCGCATTGGCAGCAGCAGCAGCAGGAGCTCTTAATTGCTTGTGGGAAATGGAATTAGACAAGAGGATGCAAAGAACTAGCAAAAGAGCCTTGCCAGCAGGAAAGTTGTCATCTGAGACTGTATTTTTAGCTGCCGTATCATGTACTTTGGCAGCTTCGATGCTTTTAGTAAGTGGTGTAAATTATTTGGCTGCGGGTTTAACTCTTCTTGGTTTATTTAGCTACGTAATTTTATATACAGTTATTCTGAAACCTCGTACAACAAAAAATATTGTTTTCGGAGGAGTTGCTGGTGCAATACCACCCTTAGTTGGAGCATCTGCTGCCACAGGGCATGTAGGCCTTAGTGGTTGGTGGTTGTTTGGCTTAGTAATGTTATGGACCCCAGCTCATTTTTGGGCACTCGCAATTTTGTTGAAGGATGATTACGCATCTGTTGGTATTCCTATGCTCCCTTCTGTTAAAGGATCTGTTTTTACTGCTAAAGCAATTTCTCGTTACGGATGGGCAACAGTTTTAATGAGTATTATGGGAGTCTTTGCTTTACCTGAAGGGGGCCTCTTATATGGAATTATGTTATTGCCATTTAATGGAAGACTTTTGCAATTAATAAATGAATTAAAGAAATCTCCTGATGATCTTTTAAGAGCAAAGTCTCTTTTTAGATGGTCTATTCTCTATATGTTTGGCATTTGTCTTTTGTTATTAATTTCCAGAACCCAACTATCAGTAGAATTTGAGAAGCAATCTATGCAAATATTTTTATCTATAGTATCCCTGCTTAGTAATTAAATTAGATGTAAAATGTTTTTTAAGTAAATAGCAAGTTTGATGAATTATATAAAAGTTAAAGGGCTCTCAAAATCTTATTCGGATATCAATGCATTAACAAATTTATCGATGGAAATTGAAGCTGGCACATTATTCGGAATACTAGGTCCAAATGGTGCGGGCAAATCAACACTAATAAAAATACTCGCTACTTTAATAGAGCCTGATAGTGGAGAAGTTTTTATAAATAATATTAATCTGAAAAAAAATTCAAGGCAAATTAGAGAATTAATTGGTTATGTTGCCCAAGACATTTCACTTGATAAGATATTAACTGGACGAGAGCTTTTGGATTTTCAATCAGATTTATATCACATTAACAAAAACAAAAAATTTGAAAGGATTAAGAAATTAATAAATCAATTAGAAATGAATGATTGGATTGATCGTAAGTGCGGAACTTATTCAGGGGGAATGAAAAGAAGAATAGATCTGGCAGCTGGACTTTTACATTTGCCTCAATTATTAATTTTAGATGAACCTACAGTTGGTTTAGATATTGAAAGTAGAAATATTATATGGCGACTTTTAAAAGATTTGAGAAATAATGGAATGACCATTATTTTAAGCAGTCACTATCTTGATGAAATAGATAAATTGGCAGACAGATTAGTGATAATTGATGATGGAAGAGATATAGCAGAAGGTACTCCTACAGAGCTCAAAAATAAATTAGGAGGAGATAGAGTAACTTTGAAAGTAAGAGAATTTAGTAATCAGGAAGAAGCAAAAAATATATGTCAAATTTTATCTTCAATAGATGGAATTAGTCAGATTATCATAAATGAAGCTCAAGGGTTCTCGATAAATTTTGTAGCAGATAAGGAAAAAGATTTACTTACGAAACTCAAAGTGGAATTGGCCTTTTCAAAGTTTGAAATTTTTTCTCTAACCCAAAGTCAGCCAAGCTTGGATGATGTATATCTTCAGGCAACTGGGAAAACATTATTGGATGCTGAAATTTCTATGGCAGGGAAAAGAGACCTTAAAAAAGAATCAAAGCAATCAATGCGATAAAAAAATTTTTGGTTAACTAACTATAATGAATACTAAATACTGCTAATTATGGAATTACAACAGTATAATTTATTGTTTTTATATCAAGAAACATTTGCCTTAACAAAGAGGTTATTTATTCAATTAAAAAGAAGACCATCAACTCTTTTCGCAGGAATATTACAACCCATAATTTGGCTTTTTTTATTTGGGGCACTATTCTCTAAAGCTCCCGAAGGTTTTTTACCAGGAGTTGATTCTTATGGGAACTTTTTAGGTGCGGGACTTATTGTTTTTACTGCTTTTAGCGGAGCCTTAAACTCTGGTCTTCCTTTAATGTTTGATAGAGAGTTTGGATTTCTAAATAGATTACTTGTGGCTCCTTTAACCAGTAGATTATCTATAGTTTTATCTTCTTTTATTTACATAACAATCCTAAGCTTTGTTCAGAGTATTGTAATAATGGTTGTTTCATACATTTTGGGTTATGGATGGCCTAACTTATATGGTTTAGGGATTGTTTTTACAACACTAATTCTATTGGTTCTTTTTGTGACATCAATAAGTTTATGTTTAGCGTTTGTCTTGCCAGGACATATTGAATTAATCGCTCTTATATTTGTGATAAACTTACCACTTCTTTTCGCGAGCACTGCTTTAGCTCCAATCTCTTTCATGCCAAATTGGCTTGGGTGGTTAGCCTCATTAAATCCATTAACTTTTGCGATTGAACCTATTAGGTCTGCTTATACAGAAACTATGAATTTAGAGCTAGTGGCTTTACATGCCCCATATGGTGATTTAACTTGTAAGAGTTGTATATCAATTTTATTTTCTTTAACAGTTTTTTCCTTGATTATTATAAGGCCTCTGTTAAATAGAAAGTTAAATTAATAAAGTTATGCTTTTAAAAAATCATCTAATAGAAGTTTTTAAAAAAGCCTCTTCAGAAAATAATATTTTGCTTAAAGAAAATATTGTCCTTAAGTGGGTTCATAGATTTGGGATTGATTCTTT
>CACNAI010000018.1 GCA_902618335.1 uncultured Prochlorococcus sp.
AGTGTTATACCTAAAAGTTGGATAAACAGAAGTATTATCAGAAACAAAAGATATGGTAGCAGTTTCACTACAATTCGCAGCAGTTCCAGCATTAATCTTTGTTGTGTCTATGAAGAAACCTTGTGAAGCAGTACTTGAATATCCAGCTAAATTTGGAACTTGGTGAGTTCCTGATCCTGCATCAGCTATTTTCGCAGCACATTCTTTTGCAATTGTTGCAAGAGTATTTGCAGCAGCAGTTGCTCGAGCTTTACCACTGATATTGTTAAAAGAAGGAATTGCGATAGCAGAGAGAACAGCTAAAACAGCTACAACAACAACAAGTTCAATGAGAGAAAAGCCTTCTTCTCCAGGCTTTTTAGATAAAGCCCTTCTAGCTTTGGGGCTATTTAAATATGCTTGTAATGGGGTCATTTCAAAAAATGAGTATCTATAACATATAATTTTCATGCTAAGTTTAATTTTTGTCAACAAAATATAAATTTTTCCAGTAAGTAAGCCTTATCTTAACTAATGGAAAATCATGATTTTCAGATGTGCATTTTGTATATATGCTAGACATATCAAATCTTAAAAATGATAAATAATATAATTTACTTACAAGTTTTTATTTCTGGAATTTGTATAGGAAGTTTTTTAAATGTAATTATTTACCGTTTTCCTAATAATTTATCAATTATAAAGCCAAGAAGTTTTTGTCCAAAGTGTAATATTAAATTAACTTGGAGGGAGAATATTCCTTTAATAAGTTGGCTCATACAGAGAGGAAAATGCAAAACTTGCAAAACAACTATATCTTTTAGATACCCATTAATTGAAATTCTCACAGGATTTCTTTTCATAATTTTTTTAAATAGTTCCCCTTCCTTATATGCCTCTAGTTCAAATTTGTTTTTTAATGCATTATTTAGTTGGGTTTTAATATCTCTTTTATTATGTATTTCTTTTATAGACATTGATCACCTTTGGATTCCTCAGGGGCTGGTAAATTTTGGATTTATTTTAGGTTTTTTAGGTTTAATATTTTCAAATATTTTTGGCAATGAACTTATTAATTTTATTTTTCTTTTAAAAGGATTAGGTGCTTCTTTAATATCATTTTTTATTTTTGAAATTTTTAGACGTGTTGCTAAATATATATTTAAAAAAGATGCGATTGGGAAAGGTGACTCAAAATTAGTAGCAATGCTAGCTCTTTGGCTTGGTCCAATTGGGACATTATTTGCAGTAGGCTTTTCTTATTTATTTGCAGCAATATATTGTTTTTTAGGCTTATCAATGAATTTTCTAAGGCTTAGACAAGCAATACCATTTGCACCATTTATCTCCTTAGGGGGTTTAACTGTATGGTTTTTTGGAAATGAATTTATTATGTCTAATATCTTGCGTATTTAGTATTTAGTTCACCGTTATTACCATACAGTTTTAAAAATCAAATTTAAAATTTTAAAAAAATTTATTTTTAGGTCTTAGCCGAAATTTACACTTTCTTGAAATATTCCAAATAAATTGTTTCCTAATATGGCGGCAATTACTAAAACAAATGCAACTATCGCAAAAAGAGCACTTACATCCCTTATGTCATAGGGAGATTTGAATAAAGGTTTCTGGTTTGACATAGTTATCAAATATATAAATGGGATTAAATCATATTACTTTAATGCTTGTGAGAAGTATTAAGTGATTTTTTTCAATTAAGTTTGGACAATAAAAAAGCCACTATAAAGTGGCTTTTTTATTTATTGGATAAATGAACTAGCTTGTATAAGTTTTGCCTCTGTATGTTAGTTCGTTATGCTGCTTCTTAGCTGCTTCTTTGTTTTGGACGTACTTTTGCCCTCTGTAAATTAGAGTCATTTTTAAGCTCCGGTTTCGCTTAAGTCCCCGTTCCATGGCTTAAGTCGATTTGCGGCTTGCTAAACGCAAGTTGAACGTTTTGGTAGCGGTTGCTACAAATTAATACTAACATCAAGGAGAATTATTTGTCCAAGTTTTTTATAAATAAATTTAATGCACCAATAATGAGATTAGGTTTCTAGTTGAAAATAATTGCTTTTATTATTATGTATTTTCTTGCAGGTTACATTTTGTTCGTTTTTAGGAAGTATTTTTTATTTAATCGACTTTTATATGTAAAATTCTTAAGATTATAAAATTTGTTTTATGTTTTCTAGAAGCAAAAAACCTACTGTTAAAAAATCTGCAATAGTTGAAGACACCCCCTTATTTGCACAATTACTACCATTTGCAAACAAAATGAACGATAAGGTTCAATTGGTAAATGCATTGGCATTTACTTTTATTATGGGATTCTCAATTTTTGGAATTGCTCTATGGAGACTTTCAGCGCTGACCTAATTAATTAATTTCTGCAAAGTTTCAATTTTTGATTCTTTGTTTTTAATTATTGTTATTAACCACATAGAGGCAACCCCTCTAGAAATTGATCTATTTTTTAGAAATCTACATATATATATATGTAGATTTTGTTCGTTTTTGGAGTTAAATTTTTCTTCAAATTCTAAAATATCTTCTTCTGATGTTCTTTTTCTTAGTTCATCCACTAAGGCATGACTTGAGGAATCATTAAATAAGTTCCCAATATTTAAGCTTATTGTCATAAATAATTTATGTCCCTATTTAAGGGGTAGCCATAAATTAAATTTTTAAAAACTAATATATGATTTATTTACAAATATTTAATATTTAATCTTTTGGTTTAGCAAGAGGAAGCAGGCACTTATCTGAGTCACAACCTGCTGGTCCTGCTTCAGATAGTTCTCCAACATCATATTTATTTAGGGCGTCAAAGAAATCATTATTAACTTTCCTCTCTATTACTTTATTTTGTAATGATAAATATTCTTCTTTACTAATTGGTTCAAAAGGTAACCTCGGGAAAGTAGCATTGGCACTAAATCTAGCTAGTAATGCCGCTGAAATATATCCCTCATTATTTTCTATGGCCCTATGAATAGCCTTAGCTAAATCCTCAATTTCATTTTCTCTAAATTCTACGGTTGCAGAGGTATTGTGCTCTGTGTAAAATTTTTGAACTTGCATGTAAAAATCAAATTGAGCTAATGCTGAAAAATTATTGATGTCTATCTGGTCTGCTCCATCTATATTTGCCCAACTAACTTCTGTAGGGATTTCAACTAACCATTCTGTGCATCTTGGATCAAATGGATTGTCAAGCAAACAGCCATTTTCATCTTTGTCAGATTGAGAAGGAACAACTGAGTAACCATAATCCATGCAAGCTAGGGCGATCGGATCATTTTTCCTGAAAGTTATTCTTCTTATGAATCTTTGAGCCTTTGGAGGATGCCATCCTGGAGCTGCTCCAGTGAGAAGACTTTTGGTCCCAGCGGGTTGAACTGTTGTACATCGATTTGGTCTTCTTAAATTATGTTTATCACAATATTCCCAGACAGTTTCTTTTACTATTTTTCTCCAATAATCTAAGAACTTAGCTTCCTTCTTTTTGAAAGCCTTTCCCTCTTCGTTATTTGGTCTTCCTGCTTCCCACCACTTTAACCATGGCGTCCCAAATGCATGAACACAGAAATCAAATAATCCAGTGAAACTTACGCCAACTATAGGATCATATTCCCTACTTTTTCTATAACGCTCAACCTCAAATTCATGATTGAGTAAGCAAGCTACCGAAAGAGCCGCTGCTTTAAAAGCCTTTTTTTGTTCTTCAAGATTTTCGGGATCAATCTGATTTAAATGGACTTCAGCTAAGTTGCAGTGAAAATCATTTCCTAAGATCTCCCCGCAAGGATTCAGTCCATATCTACTCATCCTGTGATTTAGCTCTTCTTCAGAAAATGGTCCATAACTACTATTTATCCAATTTCTTGCTTCATCCTTGCCCTGTTCTGAATAAATTTCAATAAATTCTTTTCTTAATTCGTCATCTTTGAGAATATCTGCATTTGACCTTGCGATTGCTTCTGGAGCAAATTGAATTGCCCCTTCACCTGAATGAAATTGTTTGGTGACAGCATCCAAAACAGTTTGGTAAGAGGGCTTTGTATGGTAAACCCTGGTATGGTTGGCCATCCTGAGGGCATCTTTTTCAGGATCTATTCTCCAATTACCATTTTCATCTTGACTCCATAGATTTTCTTTGGCGGTTGCCGCTTCATTATCATTTGAGGCAAATTGTCTCATTCCAGCACTTCTTCTTATATTCCCAGCAACTATTGTTACTGCCGCTTCATCAATTAATAAACAACACTCTACGGTAGTTAATTTCCTACCAATTGCCTTTCCAAGAAGTGATGCGACTCTAGAGTAAAGATCTTTCAATTTAATTGGATTTGCCATACCCCCAAAACCTTTTAATGATTCTCCTGCAGGTCTAATATCTTCCAAATTAATGTAAACATCAATTTCTCTTTCAAGACTTTCGTTACTTGATGCTTCAAGAAGATATTTATAGCTATCTACCCAGCCTCTTCTGCTATCTCCAACTTTGATGAAGAGATCTTTCCCTTTAATTTCTAGTGATGACTTTTCTTTTCTTTGATCTTTAGGAGTTATTCCAACATCACTAACTGATTTAATATTTATTTTGTTTATTACTGTAGGGAGTTTGTTTATAAAATGAGGCTCAATTATTGCACCTGTTCCACATCCCATCATTGCTAAGTCCATCATCAATGCGAAGGCTTCCCAATCAATTAAATTTGTTGAGGTACAGTTGTATGCTCCTGAGAAATTTTGGTTCTTATTAATCCAAGGTGTTCCGCCTATCCATAACCACCTTCCTGAAGGTTGGGCTTTTTGGTTACTTTGCATCTCTCTCATTAAGATCAATTCTTCATTAGAAAGTTTTCCTAATTCTTTTAATCCCTTTAAATTTCTTTCACCTACTTCGCTCCAGTTTTCTCTTTTGCCAGAGGAAGTTTTTCGACTGTAAGATCTGAAAAAAACAGGATATGCAGCAGGTGCTGTCTTTGGAAAATCATCTTTTTTAAGATTATTTGAATTGCTCTCTGAAGAAGCTTTATTTGGTGCAACAGTCACGATAAAAAAAAGTATGTAAATAACCAGTACTAGCAGAATAACTCTACCTGTGGCGTCTGCAACCATTCTTACCACTATTTAAAGGTTTGTGTAGAATTATGTTTAATATGAAATTTTTGTTTAAGAAAGTATATGGAAAGAATCCCTGAACCTGAATTAATGGAAAAAAAAGAGCAGGTAATTTCTTATGACGAGGCTGATTTTTCAGAAGGGGAGGTTAATCTAATTAATCAAATAAATCATTATCTGTTGAGAAAAAATATTTCTTTAGGTGAAAAAGATTTAATAGTCGATTTAGGATGCGGCCCAGGAAATATTTCTGAAAAGTTAGCAATAAAATGGCCTAATACTGAAGTAGTTGGAATAGATGGTTCTAAAGAGATGATTTTGAGAGCAGAATATAATAAAAGTATTTCTAATAATCAAAAAAAATTTAAAAATTTACGTTACATTTGTTCTGACATCAAAGATGTTAAATCAAATAATTTTTTACTTAAAAAAAGAATTAGTTTACTTGTAAGCAACAGTTTGATTCATCACATTACCAATCTTGAAGATTTCTTCAACACCATAAAAAGTTTATCTAGTAATATCACTGTAAATTTTCATAAGGATTTAAAAAGGCCATTAGATGAAAAGTCTGCTTTAGAACTCAAATTTCAATGCTCAACTAAATATAATTCGATTTTAACTAATGATTATTATGCATCTTTAAGAGCTTCATATACTTTCAAAGAGTTAAAAAATTTTACTTTAGAGAATGATCTATCTTCTTTAGATGTGTTTGAAGACGGTGATAATTATTTAATAGTCTATGGTAATGTTTAAGAACTAAGTGAAAGGCCCTTATATTATATAAATGAGCTTAGGTACTAAAATTCTAAATAATAAAGATATACTGGATGCGGTAAATAAAAGAAGAAATTTTGCTATTATTTCACATCCAGATGCTGGGAAAACGACTCTTACAGAGAAGCTTCTTTTGTATGGAGGTGCCATTCAACAGGCAGGAGCAGTAAAAGCAAGGGGTAATCAGAGAAAAGCTACCTCAGACTGGATGGAACTTGAGAAACAAAGAGGTATTTCTATAACATCAACTGTATTGCAATTTGAATATGAAAGATCAGTAATCAATCTATTAGATACACCAGGACATCAAGATTTCTCCGAAGATACTTATAGAACATTAGCTGCTGCTGATAATGCAGTTATGTTGGAAGATGCTGCTAAAGGACTAGAACCTCAAACTAGAAAACTGTTTGAAGTTTGCAAGATGCGAAAAATACCAATATTTACTTTCATAAATAAAATGGATAGACCAGGAAGAGAGCCATTTTCTTTACTTGATGAAATTGAATCAGAACTTGGATTAAATACTTTACCTATTAACTGGCCAATTGGGAGTGGTGAGGAATTTAGAGGGGTTATTGATAGATTTTCGAGAGAGGTGATTTTATTTGATAAAGCCGTGAGAGGGAAACAATCGAATGAGAAAAGATTAAGTCTTGAAGATAAAGAGCTTTCAAAATATGTAGAGAGAGATTTACTTGAAAACTCACTTGAAGAATTGGAGGTTCTTGATGAGGCAGGATCGAAATTTGAAAAAGAAAAAGTTTTTAATGGCTCTTTAACCCCGGTTTTCTTTGGATCTGCTATGACTAATTTTGGTGTAAGACCATTTTTAGATAGTTTTTTAAAAATGGCACAAAAACCAACTTCAAGAAATAGTAATAAAGGCGATATTGAACCTGCTAGCGATGAATTTAGTGGATTTGTTTTTAAGCTTCAGGCAAATATGGATCCAAAGCACAGAGATAGGGTTGCTTTTATAAGAGTTTGTAGTGGCAAATTTGAAAAGGACATGTCAGTTAAACATTCCAGAACTGGGAAAACAATCAGATTATCAAGACCACAAAAAATATTTGGGCAAGATAGAGAAGTAGTTGATGATGCCTATCCTGGAGATGTTATTGGCTTGAATAATCCAGGTATGTTTTCTATTGGAGATACTCTTTATACTGGTTCTCATCTGGAATATGAGGGCATACCATCCTTTAGTCCTGAAATATTCAGCTGGCTAAGAAATCCTAATCCTTCAGCATTTAAAAACTTTAGAAAGGGTGTTAATGAACTTCGCGAAGAAGGTGCTGTTCAGATTCTTTATGACTTTGATGAGAGCAAAAGAGACCCAATACTCGCAGCTGTTGGCCAATTGCAGTTGGAGGTAGTAACCCACAGGTTAAAAAGTGAATATGGTGTAGATGCAAATCTTGAATCAATGCCATATCAATTGGCTAGATGGATATCTGATGGGTGGCCTGCTATTGAAAAACTAGGAAGAATATTCAATTGTAAAATAGTTAAAGATTGTTGGAATAGGCCTGTTATTCTCTTTAAAAATGAGTGGAATCTAAATCAATTTGTTGAAGACAATAACCAATTAATCTTAAACAAAGTTGCTCCTGTTGTTAGTGGAGTCGAACCAATTGTTTTATAAAGTCTTAATGGATTATAAAATTGGTTAATCTGTTAGTATTGGTAAAAAATTTTGGATTCAAACAGCAGTAAAAACAATAGTGAAAGTTCACCTTATGAAATTTTAGGTGTAGAAGAAGGTGCTTCTTTTGAGGATATTCAGAGGGCTAGAGATCTCAAAGTTAAAGAGGCTGGTGAAGATTTAATTTTGAAAGCTAAAATAGAATCCTCCTTCGATCAATTACTGATGGGGAGTTTGAAAGCTAGACAATCAGGAAACGTAAGCTATGAAGCTGTGAGTGCTTCAAAAAAAGAAAAACAAATTAATCAATTTACTAATAACAATTTTCCACTTTTATCCAAGATAAAAAATTTAAATAATAACTCTAATAACTCAAGTCAGTATAGTCTCCCAAAAATAACGCCCCCTTCATTTGATAACCTTTCAATAAAAATATCAGTTGGGCTATTATTTTTAATTTTGTTATTTATCAGTCCAGATTCGAATAATAGACTTTTGCTTTCTATCTCAACCCTAATACTTACTTATACTCAAATTAAATCGGGGAAAAGATTTATAGGCTCTCTAGGATGGAGTGTCACCTTTCTTTCGATAGGATTAATATTCGGGGGATTACTTGAAAATAATTCTTTCATTCAGGAAGTATCAAACAATTCTTTATCTATACAGAAAATTCAAAGTATTCCCGCCATGATCATTTTATGGCTGGGTGTAATATTTTTATGATTGATTCTCTATCATCGATTTGATTTCTTCGTAATTTATAAGATATTTATTTTTACAAAATTCACAAACCAATTCTGCTTTCCCATCCTTATTAAGGATGTCCTCCAACTCGCTCTTATCAAGCATTTGCATTGCATTAATACTTCTTTGTTTGGAACACTTGCATTTAAAACTAACTTCTTGGGAACGAGCTTTTTCAGATATTGATTTATCATCGATATCAGGGAATATATTTCTTATTAACGAAAGAAGATTATCTTTTGACTGAAATAGGTCTTCGCTGAAAGAATTAATTTCTTTACATCTTTCTTCAAGTAGTGAGACCAGTAAAGGGTCAGTTTCTTTTTTAGGTAAAACTTGAGCTAATAAGCCACCACTACAAATAACACTTTTATTTTGAATTTTTTCTCCTATAAATACAGCAGAAGGAGTTTGTTCTGAATGATATAAATATGAAGCTAAGTCTTCTGCAATATTCCCATTTACTAATTCAACTGTACTTGTAAAGGGCTCTCCAATTCCGCTATCTCTAATAACATTTAAATATCCTGTACCTAATGCTTTTGTGAAATCAAAAGAATATTTATTACTATCTGTTTTGACTAGATCTAATTCTAAATAAGGATTCCCAACATAACCCCTAACTTTTCCGTCTCTTCCTGCATCTACTAGTAATCCCTTCAAAGGTCCGTCAGATCTAACTCTTAAAGTGACTCTCCCATGCATTATCTTCATCGAACTTGCCAAAAGAAGTGATGCACTAAATGCTCTTCCTAAAATACAGGTGGTTAAATAAGAAAGATCGTGTCTTTTTTTTGCCTCTAAAGAAGATTCTGTTGTTAAGACCGCAACTAATCTTATTCCTCCATTTGCTGCAGTTGCCCGAACTATCCTATCCTTCATAATTTTCTTTGATGAAACTTTTGATTTTTCCTTTTTCCAGGATTAACATCCTAGACGGAATGCCCTCAAATAAGGAAGGTTCGTGAGTAACAATAATTATTGTATTTTTATTTTTTAGATTAAGAATTAATTTTTTCACATCATTTCTCATTGACCAGTCTAATCCAGCAGTTGGTTCATCAAGTAAAAGAATTGAGGGATTTCTTAGTAGCTGAACTGCTACAGCTAATCTTCTTTGTTGTCCGCCACTAAGTTGTTCTGGTGGTTGGATTAGATTTAGCTTTTTCAGACCGACCTTATTTAAAACTATTTCTATATTTTCTTCTCTTAAAGATTTATGGCCTATTTTTAATTCTTCTCCAATGGTTGTACCTATAAAGTATCTTTCAGGAAATTGGAATACAACACCACACAACCATCTTCTTTGCCTAGAAGATAAAATTTTATTATTCCAAGTAATTTTCCCTTTTTGGGGATTTGTTAATCCGCTTATTATTTCCAGTAGAGTTGTTTTCCCAGAACCACTATTGCCGCAAATTAAAATGATTTCATTTTCATAAACTTTTAAATTTAGATTGTCTATTATTTTTCTTTCACCAGTTTGAGGTTGATAAGTTAGTTCTTTTAAATCAAGCATTATTAATTAAGTTACGGGTATCAATTTTAATCTAGTAATAACTTACTTATAATAGCTATAGATCTTAAAAGCTATTAGTCAATATGAATATTGTTTTTAGAGAAGTTGATCCTTTTAATTGTTGGATATGGATAAGGTTTTCAGAATCACCAACTCAAGATGAAAAAAATTATTTAGATGGAGTTTTTGATAGTTGGTATGTTTTAGGAAGGTTAGGTGGATTTAATTCTGAAAATTTGCAAACTCATGAAGAGGGTTCCGATCTAAGTTGGATGTCCTACGATAATGACCAAAAAAACGCATCTCTTCCAGCCTTAATGCATAATTTAGGAATTATGGAATATCAAAACCTCTGGGGAAGATGTTGGGTTGATTTTGGAACTTCAGACTCCATTTCAATAGATATATTAATTAATTCTTTGAATGAGATATCAAATAATTATGTAAAAATTGAAGAGTTAATTATTGGTGGTGAAAATAATGATTGGGCAATTGAAGAACATGAAGATTTAGTTTTCAAAGATTAAGTGTTTTAGATGGAAGACTTAACAAGATTAATTATTTCCCATGAAAGAATTGAAAATATTAAGAACAAAAATTTAGAACTCTCTAAAGAAGAGGCTCATTATATAAATAAGGTAATGAGGATAAAAAATGGTAAAAAAATATTTATAGCTAACGGAAAGGGTTCATTATGGAAAGCTATAAAAGTTAAAAATGATTGTTTAGAAATAATTCAATTTAAAAAACCTTACTTATTTCAAGAACAAGAAATTTACTTATTAGGCATAGCTGTTGTGATACCCAAAAGTGGTTTTGAGGATATTTTAAAAATGTGTACTGAAATAGGAATTGATTTTATACAGCCATTATTTTCAGAAAGACAGGTAAACAAAAATTTAAATTTTTCTAGAAAACTTTTGAGATGGAATTCAATTATCAAAGAAGCAGTTGAGCAAAGTGAGAGATTATGGAAACCTTCTATTTTAAATGGTATGGATATTATTGAATGGCTAAAAAGTAGAGATAATCAAGAAAGAATTTCAATTTCTATAACTAGAGAAGATACTAGTAATGACTTAAATCAATGGTTAAGAAAACAACAAGAATTTGGAAATAAAAAAGGAGGTATTTTTTGGAATGTAATTGGTCCTGAAGGAGGTTGGTCCTCTAAAGAAATTGATTTTTTTAAAAAAAATAATATTACCTTTGTTAAGCTTTCCGAAACTATCTTGAGAACTTCAACGGCTAGTATTAACGCATCATCAATTCTAAATCAGTGGAGAATTGATTTGAAATTAAAGAATTAGATAAATATGGATTTAATTAGAAATCAATTTTTTATAGGTTTTTGTATTAATTTTATTTTGATTTATATATTTTGTAGGATTCCTTTGATGACGAAAAGTGGTTGGGTAAGTGCAGGCATCTTAGGCACAATTTTGTGGGGATGTTTGTCTTGGCAGGGATGGATGTCAGTTGTAATTTATTTATTATTTGGATCCCTCGTTACCAAAATAGGTTTTAAATTTAAAAAAGCAAAAGGAATTGCTGAAAAAAGAGGCGGGAGGAGAGGTCCTGAGAATGTATGGGGCTCAGCAGCTACAGGATTATTTCTTGCCATTATGACCAAATTTAATGCTGCCAATGTAGTGATGTTTAAAGTAGGTTTTGCTGCAAGTTTTGCTGCAAAGTTGGCGGACACTTTTGGTAGCGAAATTGGAAAAAGATTTGGTAAAGACACATACTTAATTACTTCACTTAAAAAGGTGGATAGGGGAACTGAGGGAGGAATAAGTATAGAAGGAACATTAGCTAGTGTTTTGGGATCAATATTTATGGCTTTTATAATGCTTCGTCTATCAATTATTTCTACAAAATATCATTTTTTAGTTGTTGTAGTTTCTGGATTCTTGGCAACACTTTCCGAAAGTATTATTGGTGCTAAATTTCAAAACAAATATAAATTAAGTAATGAATTGGTAAATGCTATTCAGACAAGTATTGCTTCTATTTTTGCTATCTTTGCGCTTATTTTATATTAATATTTTTTAAATTAATAATATTTGGAAAGACCTAAGATTCCTTCCATTTTGTAAGAATCTCCCAGCTTTTAAGTCTTTGGAAAAGCCAGAAATGACCTTCGGAATTAAGATGAATTCCATCATGCGTAATCCAATTTTTACTCCTTTTATCAGAGTACATTTTTCTAAAAGTTGGAAGAAATGGGACATTCTGATTGAGGCATACTTCCTCCATTCTCCTTTCATAAGAATTACAAAAATCATTTGAGTACCATAGACATCCTGCGAACGGCATTTTGCTTTCGTCAACTGGTGTCAAACCAATAACAAATACATTTGTTTGAGAGTTCATTTCATTAATTAGCCTCTCTAATCCATATTCAAATCCATCTATATCTAATTGATGTCTTCCATTTATCTGACCAATTGCTGCAGTGTCGTTAAGACCTACATTTAGTAGGATTGCTTTAGGTTTATTTCTTCTCGTTTCTCCTCTAGATGACCATTCTTTTTCCCATCTAGATGAAACTTTTTCTATCCCATCTCCCCTAACGCCAAGTTGATAAATAACTGGCCCATTTTGGTTATTACCCCAATCTTTTCTAAGCCTCTCACACCATCCACCTCCCTCATTATCTCCCCATCCATAAACTGAGCTATCTCCAATTACAACAAGCTGTTTTGGTAAACTAATCACTATAATCGTAAAAAAATAATTACTTGATTTAACAAATTATTCTTACAAATCAAGTTAAACTATTTTTGATTTTACCATTTATTAATTCTCCAACTATTGCGATGGAGCTATAAGCTATCAAAACTATGGTGACTTCTTGCCATGCGAAGGAACTTAGTGATTCTTGCAATTGCCAACCTAGACCAACAGTTCCAATAACCCCAACAATTGCAGTTTCTCTAATAATGATGTCAGATCTATAAGCGCAATATGCTAAGTAACTTTTTGCTTGTTGAGAAAATAAACCTAAAAGCCAACTAGTCTTTTTTGAGATTCCTAGAGATTTCATTGCAATATAATTTCTCTTGTCTTGGCTATCTAGATTTGTAAAAAGTAATTTGCTAGTAATACCAGCGTTGTGGAGACCTAATGTTAAAGCTGCTAAAGATAAAGAAGGATTATTAAAAGTTAATAGAGTTAGAAGTATTACAGGTGTAGGTATTAAACGTAATAAAAATGCAAAAATTTTTATAAAAATTTTAGAACTATTGTTGTCAAAAATTCCTATTACTAATGGAGGCAAACTAATCGCGATTCCTGTTGATAAAAGACTTAAAGTTATTGTTTCTAATATAAGTTTTAAGAAATCAAATAATCCTAAATCTGAGCTTGATTTAAATAGAGAACTAACGGAATTAAAATTTTCAAAATTATTATTAAAAATAAAATAAAGAAAATATGAAAAAGAAAATAAAATTGTTATGAAAAAAACTGCAATAAAAAAAATAGATAGGATTTTATTTGTAGTATTAAATTTTATTTTTTTGAATATTAATCCAGAAAGAATTATCAAAATTGCTAAGGACCATAAATAAGTCCATAACTCTCTAAAATTCAAAGTTTGGAAAGATAAAAAAATACTGGTACCTATTCCTCCAATCCCAAAAAGTCCTAAAATCACAGTACTTCTTATTGAACACTCTAATCGATATAAACCAAAGTTTTTAAATGTATTTATTATTGGATTCCATATTAAAGTTAGTAAAGAAGAAAATTTAGGTGCATTTATTTGATTTATAGATTCAAAACTTTTGTAGTCAATAGTTTCTAATTGTTCAGCAAAAACTTTTGAATTTACAGCAATATAAGGTATACATATAGCTATTATTCCTATCGAAAAATTTATTCCATATATTTGCATTAATATTATTCCCCAAACCACTTCGTGTATAGATCTAATTATTGTTAGAAAAAATCTTATTATTCGGTAGAAAAAATTTGGAATATTAAAGATTTTATAAAAAATATTTGAGGAAATTATTCCAAAAATTGCTCCAAAAATAATACTTACTAACCAACTAAAAAAACCAATTAAAATAGTTTCATTTAATCGCTTAATTACGGTAATAATAATTTCATTATCGATCTTGGGATTAAATGCAGAAATTAAGAATTCTTGGAATAATTTAAATCCTCCAAAATGAATATTGTTTATTAATTGATACCCTAGAGGTATGCATACCAAAATTGGAAGAAAAGATAATGAGGTATAGTTTAATTTTAATTTGTTCAACTAATTAATATATTTTCTCTAAATGAATCTTCTTTAAGTTATTTCTTTTGATATTGAAAAAAATTTTACCATCCCTTATTCCAATAACTTTATCGAAATCGTTCAGCAAATCTAATCTATGTAATGCAACTAATGCGGTCTTTGGGGATTTTTTGGTATTATTTTTATCTACATTTTCTAGCAGAAGGTTTTTAATTATTGTTATCAATTTGGGATCTAGATTATTAAAAGGCTCATCTGCAAGTAATATATTCGATTCTTGAATTAATGATCTAGCTATAGCCACCCTTTGTTTTTGCCCCCCAGATAGTTTTCTGATTTTTTTGTCGTAAATAGAGTTATGAAGTCTACATAATTTCATATATTTATGCGCCTTCTTAAAAGAACTTATATTTAGTAAATTTTTAAAAGCGAAATAAAAATTGTTTTCCGCTAGTAGTCCACAATTAACATTTTGTTCTGCAGAGAGATCTTCTATTAATCTTAAATCTTGCCATATAGTTGTTATTTTACTTTTCTGCTTTCTATCTAATTCCTCTAAACTTTCATTGAATAATTTAACCTCACCTTGAGTTGGCTTTATAGTGCCATTAAGTACTGATATAAGTGTAGTTTTTCCTGAACCGTTTTTACCTAAAAGTGCAATTTTTTCCCCAGAATTTATTTTTAAATTTATTTTATTTAGGATCAGATCATTTTTGTATTTATAAGATATATTTTCTAATTCTAAGACAGTATTATTCATCTAATTTTACTTAATTTCCTCCCGATTTCCTCTATATTTTTATATTGTTTTGATTCTGCCTTTATAAATCTTTTTGCATTGAACATATCTAATATCTGTTTATGTGATTTTTGCTTTATATCTAAATTTAGAATTACTGATTTAAGTTCTTTTGTAAACCCTTCCCCGAATCTATTTTCAAGATCACCTTGAGCTAGCCAATGATAGTCAACATATTCTGGTGTGATCCAGAATAATTCTAAATTACTTGTTCTTTTGGGATTATTTATAAGATTGTTTTCCCAAACCTGTTTATTTAAAGCTCCAGCATCAAATGCTCCACTATTAACTAAAGCTATAGTGGCATCATGACTCCCACTAAAACCTGCTTTTTTTCCTTTAAAATGTTTAATTTCTACCCCTACTTGATTTAAAAAATATTCTGGCATTAATCTTCCAGAAGTTGAGTTTTCAGAGCCAAAAGTAAATCTTAAATTCTTTAGTTTTTTAAGTCCTTTAATGTTTGAAATTGAGTTAAGTTCTAAATTTTTGTTTACTATAAAAACACTTTTAAATTTCTTATCGATATCTCTTTGAGCTATGACAATTGAATTAGGTGTTTGTAATCTTGCTTGAACTCCTGATAAACCGCCAAACCAAACTAAATCTAAATCTTTAGTTCTAAATCCAGATACTGCTGCAACATAATTAATAACAGGAATGTATTTAACTTCTACATCAAGTTGTTTGGATAATTCTTTTGAAAATAAATTAAATCTTTTGTCCAAAACATCTTGGTTTTGATCAGGTATTGCTCCAACTTTTAAAACTTTGGGATTTGAAAATACAGGTGATGAAAAAACAGAAAATAATAGATAAGAACTTAGTAGGAAATTTTTTAAATTAAACATAACCAATTTAAATTAATAGTATTCAGAGATTGCTTTTTCAATCCTCTGTAGTCCATCTTTTATTTTAATTTCTGAAGCTGCACAAGATATTCTAATGCATTGATCAGCCCCAAAAGCTTTTCCAGGTACAACGACTAATCCGTAATCTTGAAGAGCTTTATTGCAGAAATCAACAGAAGTAATTGAGGAGTTAGGTAATTTTGGAAATGAGTAAAATGCTCCGTTAGGTTCTTCAATATAAATCCCATTTATATTATTAAGGCCCTCATAGAGAAGTCTTCTTCTTTGATCATAATGGCTATTTATCATTGAGAAAAACTCATTATTAATTTTTAAAGCCTCTAAAGCACCTTTTTGAACAAAAGAGCAAACATTACTTGTACTTTGACTTTGTAATGCTGAGGATGCTTTGATTACATCTTTGGGACCTACTAAATAACCTATCCTCCAGCCAGTCATAGCCCATCCTTTCGCAAACCCATTTATTATAAAAATTCTATCTTTTAAGTCATTTGCTAATGAAGATAAACTGTAGTGTTTAAATTCTTTTTTAAGGATTAGTTCGTAAATCTCATCAGAAAGAATATTGATATTTGGATTTTCTCTAGCTAAATTGGCAATCTGTAATAATTCTTCCTTTGACATAACTCTTCCAGTAGGATTATTAGGAGAATTGATAATTATAAATTTAGTTTTTGAAGAGATTTTAGACTTCAAATCTTCTATATTTATTTTGAATCCATCTTCTGCAGAAGAATTTGTAAAAATTGGCTTCCCACCCGCCAATCTAACCATCTGGGGATAACTTAACCAATATGGAGAAGGAATAATAACTTCGTCTCCAGTATTTAACAAGACTTGGAAAAGATTATATATTGCCTGCTTAGCACCATTTGTGACCATTACATTTTCAAATTCATAATTTAAATCGTTTTGAATTTGAAGTTTATTTGCAATTGCTTTTCGGAGATCTAAATCCCCTGCTGCGGGCCCGTACTTTGTAAATCCATCAAATATAGCTTTACTTGTAGCCTCTATAACTTCTTTTGGGGCATCAAAATCAGGTTCTCCTGCACTTAAATTACAAATATCTACTCCTTCTGCAGATAATTGATTTGCTTTAGCACTTATTTGCAATGTAAGAGAAGGCTCAATTGAAAGTGCCCGATCAGATAAATTAACTTGACTCATTGACTTATGACTTTTCAAATATGACTTTTAATAATGACAAATGCATAAATTAAGAATAAATAAAACTATCACACTATGGTTTAATTTAGTTCATTTTCTTAATCTATTTTATTTTCATGTTTTGAGTTCTTAAGATAAAAATATTTAAAGTTGTATTTTCGGTGAAAAGGTTAGTAATTGGGAGAGGAAGTGTATTTGCAGATTTGTTAATAATTGGTGAGGCACCTGGAGCACAGGAAGATTTAGAAGGAAAACCTTATGTAGGTAAATCTGGTAAGCTATTAAACGAATTATTAATACAAGCTGGGATTGATTATAAGAAGGATGTTTATTTTTGTAATGTAATTAAATGTCGTCCGCCAAATAATAGAAAACCCACTGCTAGAGAAATTAATATTCATAAACCTTGGTTATTACAGCAAATAAAGCTAGTTGATCCAAAATTTATATTACTTACTGGTTCAACTGCTATGAGAGCTATTTTAGAAGTTAAAAATCCTATAAGTAATTTAAGAGGTCAATGGATTAAAAAAGATGGGAGAGAAATTATGGTAATTTTTCATCCATCTTATTTGTTGAGATTTCCTTCAAAAGAAATCAATAAACCTTACCATCTAACTTTGAAAGACCTAGAGAATGTAAGTGGTAAACTATATGCCGTATAATTTAGTGAAATCCTTTTTGAATATCAAGAATTTTAATGTCATTAACTCAATCAAAAGAGGTTAATAGTCTCTCCAAAAGATATTCAACTCATATTGAGAGAAGGATAACTAGAACAGTAATGGTGGGTGATGTAGCTATTGGAAGTGATTATCCAGTAAGAGTTCAATCGATGATAAATGAAGATACGATGGATGTCGAAAATGCTTACTTAGCTATCAAAAGACTTCATGATGTGGGTTGTGAAATAGTAAGGTTAACTGTCCCTTCTTTAGCACATGCCAAAGCAGTAGGAGATATAAAGGCAAAATTACTAGAAAATAATATCAATACCCCCTTAGTGGCTGATGTTCACCATAATGGTATGAAAATTGCAATGGAAGTTGCAAAACATGTTGATAAAGTAAGAATTAATCCTGGATTGTTTGTTTTTGAAAAATCAGACCCTACAAGAACTGAATATACAGATGAGGAATTTGAAACTATTAAACAAACAATACTTAAAAGATTTACCCCTTTAGTTGAAGTTTTAAAGGCTGAAAACAAAGCTCTAAGGATTGGAGTTAATCATGGGTCTCTATCTGAGAGGATGCTTTTTACTTATGGAGATACGCCATTAGGAATGACAGAATCTGCGATGGAGTTCGTCAAAATTTGTGATGAGCTTGATTTTCATAACATAATTATTTCTATGAAAGCTTCGAGGGCTCCTGTCATGATGGCAGCTTACAGAATGATTGCAGATAGGCTTGACTCAGAAGGATATAACTATCCCTTACATTTAGGAGTGACTGAAGCTGGTGATGGTGATTATGGAAGGATTAAAAGTACTGCTGGAATTGGAACGCTTTTAGCAGAGGGATTAGGAGATACCATCAGGGTTTCCTTAACAGAAGCTCCAGAAAAGGAAATACCAGTGTGCTATTCAATTTTGCAATCTTTAGGATTAAGAAAAACAATGGTTGAATACATCAGTTGCCCTAGTTGTGGTAGAACACTTTTCAATCTAGAAGAAGTTGTAGATAAAGTTAGGAACGCCACCTCACATTTAACGGGTCTAGATATAGCAATAATGGGATGTATTGTTAATGGGCCAGGAGAAATGGCAGATGCTGATTATGGTTATGTTGGTAAAGGTAAAGGAACTATTGCCTTATATAGAAGGAAAGAAGAGATAAAAAGAGTACCTGAAGATGAGGGGGTAAATGCTTTAATCCAACTTATTAAGGATGATGGGAAGTGGATTGATCCTTAAGGATTTGTCAATTTTTTGAAATTATAAACAAATTCTTTTTATAATAAAAAATATTGAATCCTTTGAAGATAAGAAAATTGCCTAAAAAAAAATTTATAATTTTGTTTGCTACAACCTTTTCTGGGCTATTTTTAAATAATTTTGTAGGAGCAACAGTTTTAAATACTAGTTATAAAGAAGTAATTGATCATGTTTGGCAAATTGTATATAGAGATTTTCTTGATTCAAGCGGTAAATTTCAAAAGTCTAATTGGATTAACCTAAGAAAAGAAGTTTTATCAAAAACATATTCAGACAACAACGAAGCATATGATGCGATTAGAGATATGCTCTCTAATTTAGATGATTCTTATACGAGATTTTTAGAACCTAAGGAATTTAATCAAATGAGAATTGATACCTCTGGGGAATTAACTGGTGTTGGTATACAAATAGTTAAAGATAAAGAATCTGACGATTTGATAATTATTTCTCCCATAGAGGACACCCCTGCATTTAATGCTGGAATTAAAGCTAGAGATAAAATAATATCTATAGATGATATTTCTACTGAAGGTATGAATATTGAGGAGGCCGTGCAATTAATAAGAGGACAAAGAGGTACTAAAGTAAAGCTTGAAATTCTTAGAGGTACAAAATCCTTTTTTAAGATTTTATTAAGAGAAAAAATTGAAATAAAATCTGTATCAAGTAAAGTTAATCAGACCAAAAACGGCTTACTAATTGGCTATGTAAGAATTAAACAATTTAATGCAAATGCATCACAAGAGACTAGAGATGCTATTAAGAATTTAGAAACAAAAAAAGTTGCAGGATATGTTCTTGACTTGAGAAGTAATCCAGGAGGTTTATTAGAATCAAGCATTGATATCTCCAGGCACTTCATTAACAAAGGAGTAATAGTAAGCACAGTAAGTAATGATGGTTTAAAAGAAACAAAAAGAGGAAACGGTCAAGCTCTAACAAAAAAGCCTTTGGTTGTCTTAGTTAATGAGGGTTCTGCTAGTGCTAGTGAAATAGTCTCTGGTGCAATAAAAGATAACAAAAGAGGAAAATTAGTTGGGAAGAAAACGTTTGGCAAAGGTCTAGTTCAATCTATGAGAACATTGGTTGATGGTTCAGGTCTAACTGTTACAGTCGCGAAGTATTTAACTCCGAACGGCACTGATATAAACAAATCTGGAATTATTCCAGATATAGAAGTAAAAATGAATATTAACCCTATTCTTCAAAGAGAAATTGGAACTAGAAAAGATAAACAATATAGAGCTGGTGAAAAAGAACTAGTAAATATAATTAAAAGAAATAATCAGATAAGTGAATTTAATCCAAATACTGCAAACCTTAATGCATTCCTTAACATTAATAGGGAAAATAAAGTATTTTCATTAAATTAATTACTCATATCCAACATTCTCTTTATCGGAACATAGGCTCTTCTTATTATTTCTGGGTCGAGTTCGATAGAGGGGGAATTATTTTTCAAACAATCAAGAATTTTTTCTAAAGTATTTAATTTCATATATGGACACTCATTACATTTACAACCTTCTATGTCGGGGACTTCAATAAAAATTTTGTTAGGTTCTTTCTTCTTCATTTGGTGGATTATTCCAGGTTCAGTTAATACCATGTAAGTTTTAGATGGATCTTTACTTACGAAATCAAGCAGTTTACTTGTTGATCCAATAAAGTCCGAGAGAAGTAATAAATTTTGACTACATTCAGGATGAGCAATGACTTTTGATCCTGGATTTTGATATTTTAATTTTAGAAGTTCTTCTTCACTAAACGATTCATGAACAATGCAGCTGCCAGGCCATAATTTAAGATCTCGTCCTGAATTTTTCTGTACCCATCTCCCAAGGTTCTGATCTGGGGCAAATATTATTTTTTTATCTTGAGGTATCTTTTTAATTAATGAGACTGCATTACTGCTTGTACATATCAGATCACTTTGAGCTTTTACTTCTGCAGTACAGTTTATATAACTTACAACATAGTGATCTGGATTTTCTTTCCTGAATTTTTGAAATACATCTGAGGGACAATCATCTGCTAATGAGCATCCTGCGTTAATATCTGGTAATAGTACTGTTTTATTAGGACTAAGTATTTTTGCGGTTTCGGCCATAAAGTGCACACCACAAAAAATTATTATATCAGCATCATTATTTGCAGCTTTCCTAGATAGATCTAATGAATCGCCAATAAAATCTGCAATTTCCTGAATCTCTGGAGTTTGATAATAGTGCGCAAGAATAATTGCATTAGCTTTTTCGCAACGCTCTTTAATTTCAGAAATCAAATCCTCTTCGTTTTGAACTGATTTCTTTTTTGCAGTAGAAGTTATACTGGTCAGGATTTAGAATATCTCTTAATAGATTATATGCCTTTAAATAGAAAAAATTCTGACAAATTTAAAAATTGCTATTGTTGGTGACTGTCATGGTCAATGGTCTGAATTAGACTTGAAAGTTTTATCGATTATCAAACCAAATATTGTTTTATTTGTTGGTGATATTTCTGATGGGAGTGTCAAAATAATTAAAAAAATCAATGAGATCAAAATTCCTACTTTTGTGATTTTAGGAAATCATGATAGAGGGAAGGATTCTACAGGCGAAACTCTCTCAAAGCAGATACGTGTTCTTGGTGAAAAATATTGTGCATGGGATTTGAAAGTTTTTAATAATCAAATAAATTTATTGTCTGCAAGACCATGCAGTTCTGGCGGCGGCTATTTTCTTTCTAAAGAAGTTAAAGCCGTTTATGGACCCATTACCGAACAAGATTCAATAAATAAAATCATCAAATGTTCAGAAGAGAGTATTGAAGATATACCTTTAATAATTATGTCTCATGCAGGTCCTTCTGGTTTAGGTTCAGAACCTAAAAGCATTTGTGGGAAAGACTGGAAATTACCCTCTTTAGATTGGGGAGATAGAGATTTGTCTGTTGCTATCTCTCAAATACAAAAGAGAAGAAAAGTTGATCTTGTAATTTTTGGACATATGCATAATCGGCTTAAAAGAAATCTTGGTTTAAGAGAGATGTTTAAAATTGATAGCAAAGAGACGATTTATTTCAATACTGCTGTAGTGCCAAGATATAAAACTGATGAAGATGGAAAATTACTAATTAACTTTTCATGGATTGAGTTTGAAAAAAAGGAATTAAAACACGTTTCTCACCGATGGTATTCAGATTCTGGTGAAATTTGTGAAGAAGATAAATTTTTTTAGGATTAGATATTTTTGATCACATTTTAAGTATTTTTGGGCTTTTCATATCTTGAAAATAATGTTTGAGATAAAATATATCCGGCAATTGCTGCTGCTGTAAAAGCTAAACCATTTTTAAATAATGGTAATAAATCATTTGTTCTGGATATTATCGGTGCCAAACCAAAAATTCCAAATAACATTCCCCATAAAGGAGAAAGAAGAGCTAAAAATCCAATTGATATCACTTGACCTTCTTTTCGTGGCGCAGATGCGAAACCTGCTACTA